>DATHJR010000527.1:0-3369 GCA_035286525.1 Gemmatimonadaceae bacterium
ACGCAGCGCGAGCGTCGCAGCCGCTGCCGCGATCACGGCGGCCGACCGGATGTAGGCGGTGAGAGCGGCGGTTTTGGAGTCGCCGCCCTGCGGGCTGGAGCCGCGACGTGCGATGGCGCCGATCTGTCAGCAGACGCCTTCGCCCCGGCGGGAGCAGGGGCCGCTTTCAAGTTCCAAAGAACGGCGTGCGTTGGCCCGTTGCTCGACCCGACCTGGCTGAACCCTCCCGCCAGAGACTGCCCATTCACACCGGTAACCTCCGTGTACGCGCCGCCAAGTGACTGCAAGGCGAGGACTCTGCCGTCGGCCATCCATACTCCCGCGCCGTCGTGCTGCGTGGTGCCGGTACTCAAGTTCGTGAAGACCTCAGTAATGAATGTGACATCGCCGTCTTCGTTGAGCGCGGGTCCCCGGCTCGTCATGCTTCCGTTAGGCACGGTAAGAAAACTGAAGCCCTTTCCCCGTGACCACCTGAACATTCTCGTCTCCGTCGCTCCCCAAACGATGCCTGCGATCACGCCAAGATTGTTGATGGCGGATGGCCAGATGGTCCACGCCGGGCCCGGAATCGCGCCGTTCGTCGTCAACGTATCCGTATAGCGTCCCGCACGAGCGTCCCACACGTACGCGGTGGTGCCAGGGAACCAGCTCGGAGCGGAGCTTTCGATCACGACCATTTGCGCGGCATCGTTCATTCCGTTCACGAACACGGGTACGCCGGACGCGCTCGCCTGACTTCCACCCGTGGTGGGACTCCAGAATCCGATGCGCGACCCATCGGGAGTACTGTAGGCGATTTCTCCGAGTCCATTTATGGCCCTCAGATTCCATGTGTGGACGAGATCGGGGTTCGGCATCGACTGAATTCCCGTGGCGCGCGTCCATCGCCACCCGATCCCGATGTCGCTGGTGCCAACGACGTCTCCATTCGTGGCGACCATTGCGCCGTTCGACAGCGGCGCACCGGCCGGCGCTCCCAGGTCCTCCAGGCCACGACTGGCACTCCACAAGAATGCGTGGAGGCGTATCCCCGCGCTCGTTCGCATGAGAGCAGTGCCCGCTGCAAATTCGCCAGCCATCGACGTGATCTCGCTGAAGTCTCCCCCTGCCAGGGAGTTGATGTCGATGGCGGGAACGCCGGTCGTCTGCACGGCGTGCGTCAAGATGTCCGCGTGGCCACAGGTCAGCTTTAGGCAGGCCGAGACAGTGGTTTGCCCAGCTGCAATCGCCGTCACCGTGCCTGACGAGTCAACGGTGGCTACGCTCATATCCGCCGTCGACCATCCCAGGCCTTGCGGCGCGTAGCTCACTGTGTCGCCAGAGGTCACCCAATAAGCGGAGAAGGAAACCGTCGCACCGACCGTCGCCTCCATCGCCGAGCCCAACTCACAAGAGGCCACCGCACCACCGCACCCATCTTGGGGGAGCACGAGCAAATCCGAGGACGACGAGGAACTCGATGCAGTCGTGAACGAACTTGTGAGAGGTGCCGCGAGCGCTGCACCGTTGATGTCCGTCACGGTTGCATCGACGAGGATACGATAAGTCGAGCTGGGAGCGAGTGGTGCCTGCGGCGTGAGCACGACTACCCACGGGCGCACCGCGTCGAAGCTGATCGTCGTCGCGACGGCGGCACCATTTGCATCCGTAAGCTTGACCGACGATCCCGTAACGCTCGAGTCGGCGATCGGTTGACTGAATACGATCGTGATGATCTGGCTGAGGGGCACGTCGGTGCGCCCGCGAGCTGGCGTCGTGCGAATCACAGAGGGCTGGCGGAACGCCGGAGCCCGAACGAGGCCGGCAACGCGCCCATCATTCGCGATTAGTAGAATGTCGAGCGAATCGTCGGCGCTCGCGTAGATCGCAACCGGGTCGAATCCACCATCGATCATCGGAGCTCGCGTGATCGTGCTCGCGCGACTGGCGTCGTGTATCAGGGCGCTGTCCCCGCCTTCGACACTTCCCGACGGAAGCGATACGTACACCACCTGGCTATCCACGGTGGTGCCCGCGGCGCCTGCGGCGCCCACAGCGCCCACGGCTCTGGCTGCGCTCGCGTGACTCTTCGATGAAAGCGGTCCGCTCACGAAGATCCCTCGCAGCCGTGGATCGAGCTGCGACGGGCCGTCCCCGCCGGCTCGCGTCGAATCCGAACAGTTAGCCAACGTCGAGAACAGCCCGAGCGCGGCCACCACGATCGCGCGTCGCGCGATGCGCATCGAGCCGTTCACTTCGCCACTCCCGCGATCGAGAACTCTCCGAAGTCCGAATCCACCCACCGATC
The DNA here is from genome assembly GCA_035286525.1 of Gemmatimonadaceae bacterium. Lineage (GTDB taxonomy): Bacteria > Gemmatimonadota > Gemmatimonadetes > Gemmatimonadales > Gemmatimonadaceae > FEN-1250. The sequence continues at coordinate 2,288 of DATHJR010000527.1, forward strand.
GAAGCTCGTCCTGGCCTTCACGCGCCACCGCAGCTGACCCGACCACCTCGCGGCGATCTCTCTCGGCACGCCGACGCTCGTGTCGCTGACCTCCACCTCCCACGCGACGCCACCGCTCGCATCGAATATCGTGACCCGATACCGGTCCGCCCTCGGCACCGCCGTCCACGTGAGCGAGTCGAGAAGCCCCGCGATTAAAGTCGGCGCGACAAGTCGCGGCGCCGCTGCCGCGGAGATCGTGGCGTGGCGCAGTCGTGGCGCGTCGTCGCTCGCGATGCCGCGCGAGCTCATCGCGCGAACGCCGAGCAGCAGCAACGCGGCTGCGGCGAGGGAGCCCGCGAGAACGCGCGCCGATCGCCGCCTCGTCGGCAGTACGACCGTCGCCGGACGCGCCCGAAATTCAGGTCGCTCGAGCTCCGCGCGCACCGAAGGATCTCGCACGAGCTCCTCCAACTCGGCGAGCGCGGCCCGGCAGCCGGTGCATTGCGCGACATGCGTGACGCGTGCCCGGTTCGCTTCGGGATCGCCGGTGCCATCCAGCAACTCGGCGAGCGCGATGTCATCGAGGTGCTCATCGCCAGCATCGATCATGTTCGCTCCGCCAACGATCGGGGTGCCAGGCGCATGCATGTTTCTCCGGGGTCCGCAGTCATGTCAGATGACACGGACATCAGCCGCACGATTGCTCATTCAACCCGCTCATCGCCCGGACGAGCCGGCCGTAGCACCGTTCGTAGCGCCGCGAGCGCTCTGCCTACGCGATTGTACACAGCCTTGGCGTTGGGCCACCCAACCGCCTGCGCGACCTCCGCCGCCGGCCGCTCCTCTACCACGAACAGCTGAATCGCCTCGCGCTCCTTCGCCGTGAGCTGCGCGAGTGCGCGTGCGAGGCGCGCGGCTTCGTCCGCGTGCTCGACGTCCTCCGTCGTCGCCGCGACCTCCGTAGCCCCCTCCGACTGGTTGCCGTGCAACAGCGCGAGGTGGGACCATCGCCGCGCATCCACCGCTCGGTACGTCGACGCGAGCTCGCGCGCGAAGTCGCGAAAAGCGAGGACGCACTCGCCCGACGATCGCATCGCTTC
>DATHJR010000528.1:0-2734 GCA_035286525.1 Gemmatimonadaceae bacterium
TACCGAGAAACTCAATCCGCTCCACTCTGTCGCCGCCTGACAAGACCTGGCTCGCAGGAATAACCACGCTGATCTGTTCGAATGCTCCGGAACGTTGCAAATCGTATAGTTCGGGAACTGACATGCCAACGTTCTTGGCTCCCGCACGGCCCAGATCATCGAACACGCGCACGATGCGCTCGGGTTCGCGGAAGGGCAGCGATTGCAGCAGCACGGCGTTCACGACGGCAAAGATTGCGAGGTTCGCCCCGATCCCGAGAGCGAGTGTCAGCACGGTAATCGTCACGAACGCGGGGCTCTTCCTCAGCGTCCGCAACGCATAGCGCAAGTCCGGCAGTAGCCCGTCCATACTCGTCCTCCATCCGAACGTCAACGGCGTGATGGCAAACGGCGATCGCCATTTCCCATGGAGGAATGCGTAATCCCGGCAGTGTAGTGTGTCAAATGCAATTTTAGCACTATTATATTGCTGAAATCGCACGACAAGTTTGGCGTGGCGCCTCCGCGAATCTGGCAACACGGCATGACAGCGGACGAAGGTCGGGTTCGACCCACTCGCCGCGAGCGCGATCCGGCATCAGACGCAGCTTAGTACGGTCGCCGCCACCGCACCGCGATTCCAGCGTTCTATGTGCGGAGGCAGCGACTGGGAAGCTTGCGCAACTCGCGCGAAAGTTTGCTGTGAGCGTTCAAGCAATCTCATTTCGGCTGGCGAATCTCTCGGAAGTCGTTGCGTAGAACGGCGACCGATTAGGGGGGAGAGAGCTCGCTACTGGCAGGATGATCATTCACTGCGGGCTCGGGAGAGGCTCTTCAACGCCCAGCCTGTTGAGTCCACGCGAGTACCAGCGGAAATCCAGAACGAGTCGGTTGTTGGTGTGGATGCGTGCGTTGAGCGAAGCGGCGAGCCACCTTGCTCGCGGCGCGGGAGAGTTCGCCGATCAGTGCGTCCGCGCCGACGAAGCGCGCCTCGTAGCCGTGCTGGATCGCGCGGTACGCGATCGCGATGCAGAGATGCGATTTCGCTTGGTACTGGCCCGCTCGCCGACTGAGAAAGTTGCCCCCGAACTGGCGAATTGCGTGCAGTGCGGGGCGAGGAGACTGGCCGAGAGAAACCGCCAATCGCCACCTCCCCGGGGGGTGAACCGACCGCCCGCCAAAGAAAAAGCCCGCACTTTCGCGCGGGCTCAGACTTGCTCACGGAGCGGGAGGGATTCGAACCCTCGATAGGGGTTTAAAACCCTATAACGGTTTAGCAAACCGCCGCCTTCAGCCTCTCGGCCACCACTCCCGGAACCAGGCTCACACCCGGCGGTAAAGTATAGTCAGCGGCGAGGCGTTGCGGTATCAGCAACACGGCGGCACCGACGCCAGTAATTCCGTGTCGTCACCGAGCGGGCAGGGTGGGATTCGAACCCACGGGACCCGTGAAGGTCCACCGGTTTTCAAGACCGGAGCATTCAACCGCTCTGCCACCTGCCCGAGGGCACGCGATCACCGTCGCTGACCGCGCACGCGTCAGGAAAATCGCACCTCGGGCACGATCGCGCCACCGATAGCCGTCATTCTCCGAACCACGCACTACGCCGGAGGTCTGTCGGTCAGTGTCCGGGCGGAACTCGTTTATAGTCGCGAGATAGTACCAAACCGAGCGAACTCTATCGAAATAATCGAGTTACGGAGGCGGTGCCCCGCCCGCTGCGCGGAATCCCCGTCGCTCCCTCGTGACGCGGCGTGCACGCGATATGCCGGGGATACGAGCATGCTCCCCGTGCGTTACGATCCTCTCCTGGTCGTACTATCGTTCGCGATCGCTGTGTTCGGGTCGATCACGGCCTTGCGTATGGGAGCTCGGCTTCGCACGCCAGCGGGACGACCACGCTACGGTTGGCTGTTCGGTGGCGCGTTCGCGCAGGCTGTCGGCATCTGGGGCATGCACTTCTCCGGAATGGCGGCGTTCTCCCTGCCGGTGCCGATCGTGTACGGGACGCCGCGCATGATTGTCTCCTACCTCGTAGCGTTCGCCGGTTCGCTTCTCGGATTGCTGCTCACCCAGCGGCGCACGCTGCGCTCTGCATGGTTGATTGCTGGCGGGCTTGCGATTGGTGCGGGCATCAGCGGGTTGCACTACATCGACATGGCCGCAATGCACATGGCGGCCGTCCTGCACTATTCGGCGGCGCTAGTGTTCGCGTCGATCGTCATCGGCTGCGTGTTTGGGGTGCTGAGTCTCTGGTTCGGTCGCCGCTACAGGCAAGACGATCCGCGACAGCCCCGTCAAGTTCTCTGGGCGAGCGGCGTGATCATGGGCATTGCCATCGTCGGCATGCATTACACAGCGATGTCGGCGGCTCGTTTTACACCGGGCCCGGACACGCGCCAAGCCTTGCGATGGTACGCGGTGCCGGAGGAAGATCTGCCTCGTGCCGTAGTGCTTTCCACTCTTGCCATTCTCGCCGCGGCCCTCATCGCAGCGAGAATCGATCGGCGACTTCGCGCGCAGGCGGTGATCTCGCGGCGGATCCTGGCGGCTCGCGAAGACGAACGTCGGCGGATCGCGTTGCGACTCCACGACGATCTTGGCCAGATGCTCACCGCGCTACGCCTCAACCTGCAGCGTCTCGCGCCTCGCGAAGACGCATCGATCGTCGGCGACAGTGTCGCGCTCGTCGACGACTCTCTCGCGCGCGTGCGCGCTCTCTCGGTGGAGATGCGCCCTTCAGTGTTGGACGAC
>DATHJR010000529.1:0-14447 GCA_035286525.1 Gemmatimonadaceae bacterium
GGAGGGGCAACAGTACTTTCGGCAAAGCGCGTGGGATTCGGCGGTGGCATCGTACGACCGCGCGATCGAGATCGACTCGACGTTCAGCATCGCGCTCATGCACGACGGCATGTCGCGCGGCTGGGTCGGCGGCACGGCCGACTCCGGCGCGATCTCACTCATGCAGCGCGGCGCGCGGCACAATCACGGGCTCGCGCCGCGCGATAGTCTGCTCGTGCAAGCTGCCGCGCAGTTCGCGACGCTCGGGGCATCGGAGAACAGTGGGCCGCCATTCACGGTGCAGCGCGCACTCTTCGCCACCCTGCACGAGGCGGTGCGGCGATATCCGACCGACCCCGAGGCGTGGTACGCGCTCGGCGACGCGCAGTATCACTGGGGGTGGGGACCGGAGATCGGCGTCACCGAGCGCGACGTGGTGCGCTCCTTCGACCGCGCGATCGCTCTCGACTCTGCGTTCAGTCCTGCCTACATCCACGCGATCGAGATGGCGTTCCGCTACGGGACGGCGAACGGGCGCCGCTATCTCGCCGCGTATCTCGCCCAGAATCCGACTGACGTGGACGCGGAAGGCATGCGCCTCGCGTCACGACTCAGCGATCCCGCGCTTGCCGGAACGCCGGAGACGCGCGAGATGCTCGACACCGCCTCCGCCGATCAACTCCAACATGCGTCTAACGCCGTGGCGGAGTGGGGCGACTCCGCGCAAACGCTGGTGCGACTGCAGCGGCTGATCGTCGCGGGAAGGCACCATCGCGATGCGGCCTTCGCCGACACGGCGCGCACGCGGAGACGGCTGACGTTCGCGCTCGCGTCGCGCGGTCTCGGGGCAGAGGCCATGAAGAACAAGCCCACGGGTGAACTGCTGCTAAAGCTAGCGCTCTTCGGGGCCGCGCCTGTCGCGCTGGCTGACAGCGTAGTAATGGAGGACATTCTCCACGAACGCACCTGCGTGCCGTGCGCCGTCAGTTTTTGGGGGATGCGCGGCGACACTGCCAGGCTGCAGCGCATCATTCACCTGGGAGACTCCGTCGCGCGCGATCCGCACGCGAAGGTCGATCGAGGCAGGATTACCTTTACGCTCGACCTCGATCGCGCATATCTCACACTGGCGCGGCATGACACGACCGAGGCGCTCCGGCAGTTCCTTGCGCTTCCCGACAGCCTCTGTCACGCCTGTGGCTGGGCAATGCTCACGCAGGCGCAGCTCCTGGAGTCACGCGGGAGGAACCCGGAAGCGGCTGCGATCCTCGACGAGTTGAGTGTCTACAATGATCTGCTGGGAACGCTCGCCGAGCTCGAACGCGGACGGATCGCTGAGAAGCTCGGTGACAAGCCGCGTGCGCGCGACGCGTACTCGTTCGTCGCCGACATATGGCAGCGCGGCGATCCGGCGTTTCAGGTCTACGTGTCGGAGGCGCGCGCCGGACTCAAACGGCTGAACGAAGAGTCGAGCGCAACCGCGATTCCGATACGAAAGCCGTAGCTCGATCGTTCAGCTGCGCCCCTGCAGCTTGAATATCCGGAACAGATAGAACAGCGACGGAAAAAGCACACACGCACCCGCCGCCAGCGCCCAGAGGACGAGCACCAGCGTGCGCGACGGAGCGGCCGCCGCCTCGATCGTGAGTGTCGGCGGCAGCAGATACGGATACTGTGCGGCCGCCCATCCCCACAAAATGAACGTCACCTGCGCTGCCGCGGCCGCGCGCGCGAGCTTGAAGCGGCGCGTCCATAGCGCGGCAATCGCTGTGACGGCCGAGATGCCGGTGACGATGTGAATCGGCAGCGCCAGCGAGCCCGCCATGAGTCCCTCTCGAACGATCGGCGCCGCACGCCACGACAGGGCGAGCACGCCGAACGCGAGCACGAACACCGCGACCGCGGCACAGAGCGCTCGCGTGCGAAAATCGTTCTGGAGCGGAGTCCCCTCGGTCTCGACGGTGAGATACACGGCCGCGAGAAAGGAGAAAAGCGCGAGCGTCATTAGCCCGACCCCGAATCCGAACAACGTGAGCCACGGCCAGATGAAGTGCTCGGCGAAGTGGCCGGTGAACGATGTCATGCCGAGCCCGCCTGTCGCGATGGCACCCACACACATGCCCAAGAGCACCGGCGTCACGATGCTCGCGATCGCGAACACGCGCCCCCAACGTTGCTGCGTCGCATCCTCGTCGCTTCCGTAGCTGCGGAAGATGAACGCCGAGCCGCGCAGCACGATGCCCAGGAGCATGAGCGTGAGCGGGATGTGGAGCGCGATTGCGATTGTCGCGAACGCCGCGGGGAAGCAGGTGAAGAGCAGCACGATGACGAGGATCAGCCAGACGTGGTTCGCCTCCCAGATCGGCGCCAGCGCGTGCGAGATGACGTCGCGCTGCGCCTGGCGCCGCGGGCCGCTCGCGAGAAAGTCCCACACGCCGCCACCGAAGTCCGCGCCGGCGAAGAGCACGTAGAAGTTGAGCGCCACCATCACGACGCCGGCGATCGCGACCGCGGGAGTGAACATCAGGCGGCGCGCGACTGGTTGGCGCGCACATCGTCGCCGCGCGGGCTCCGCAGCACCTGCTCGTAGAGCAACCAGGCGACGATGACGCCGAGAAAGACGTAGAGTGCCGTGAAGGTGAGGAACGGCACGATCAGCCCGGGCATCGGCGTCACGGCGTCCGCGGTGCGGAGAATTCCGTAGATCACCCACGGCTGTCGGCCCACCTCCGTGACAGTCCATCCGGCCTCGATGCAGATGAAGCCCATGGGCGCCGAGAGCGCGACCGCCATCATCAGCCATCGAACGGTTACGACATCACGCTTCCGCCACTGACAGAACAGCACGATGAGCGCGACGAGCGCCATGAACGATCCGAGCGCGACCATGATCTGGAAGGCCACGTGCACGATCGGCACGGGCGGCCACACGTCTTCCGGAAAATCATTCAGCCCCTTGATCTCGGCGTTCAGGTCGTGGGTCGCGAGAAACGAGAGCCCGTGCGGAATCTCAATCGCGTACTTCGTCCGTCGCTCGGCCACGTTCGGCAGCCCACCGATGCGCAGCGGTGCGCCGCGCATCGTGACGAACTGGCCTTCCATCGCGGCGAGCTTCACCGGCTGCTGTTGCGCGACGTAGCGCGCGCTGATGTCGCCGGTGAGCGGCTGGAGGATCGCCGCCGGCGCGCCCATCAGGATCGCGATCGCGAACGCGTGCCGATGAAAGGCGTTCGTCGGATCGCGCAGCAGCATCGCCGCATGGATACCCGCAACGGCGAATCCCGTCGCAGCGTACGCGGCGAGCGTCATGTGCAGCGCCATCGGGAACGACGCGGGCGTCATCATCGCGGCCACCGGATCGATGTTCGTGAACCGGCCATCGACCAGCGTGAATCCGCGCGGCGTGTTCATCCACGCGTTCGCGATCACGACGAACACGCCGGAGATCGCGCCGCTCACAGCAACGACCACTCCCGCGATCACGTGCGCGCGCGCGGAGATGCGATTCCAGCCATACAGGTAGATGCCGAGAAAGATCGCCTCGGTGAAAAAGGCGAATCCCTCGAGCGAGAATGGCATTCCGATGATCGGACCCGCCTGCTTCATGAACTCGGGCCAGAGCAAGCCGAGCTCGAAGCTCAGGACGGTGCCTGATACGGCGCCCACCGCGAACAGAATCGCGGCCCCCTTCGACCAGCGCTTCGCGAGCTCGAGATACACAGCGTCGCCCGTGCGACGCCATCGATGCTCGGCGAGCACCATGAGCGCGGGCAGGCCGATTCCGACCACCGCAAAGATGATGTGAAAAGCCAGCGACACCCCCATCTGCGAGCGCGCGGCGAACAGGTCGGGCATGACGAACACTCGCAGGGCCAGGCAGACGACGCAACCGGAGCGCGTGGGCGCGTGCTTGCCGGCCTCACGGCGGCGCGCGAGTTTGTGAGCGTGCGGTCTCTGCTCCTCTTCGTCGGGGTGCTTCTCCTCGCCCACATCGCGTTGCTGTTCGTCCATCCCGCGCCGCCCGTGCCCGTTGCGAGCGGCAGCGGACTCGACGTCGGCATCGTGTTCGACGTTGGCGGACGTGGCGACAAGTCGTTCAACGACGGCGCGTACCGCGGCGGCGAGCGTGCCGAGCACGACATCGGAGCGCACGTCCACTTCATCGAGCCGGGCGAAGGCTCCGATCGCGAGGCCGGGCTGCGTCTGCTCGCGGCCGAGCACATGAAGCTGGTGATCGGCGTCGGATTCATCTTCACCGACGACCTCACCGCGCTTGCAAAGGAATATCCGGACACGCACTTCGCCGGCGTCGATTACGCGCTCGCGCTCGACGCAGCCGGCAACGTCATCCCTCCGCCGCCGAATCTCGCGGCGCTCAAGTTTCGCGAGGAGCAGGGCTCGTTTCTCGTTGGTGCGCTGGCGGCGCTCGTCGGCAAATCGAAGAAGCTCGGCTTCGTCGGCGGAATGGACATCCCGCTCATCCATAAGTTCGAGGCCGGCTACCGCGCCGGCGTGAAATACGTCTGCCCGGACTGCACAGTGATCGCGCAGTATGCCGGCGTCACCCCGGAGGCCTTTCGCAATCCGGGGCGGGGGAAGGAGCTCGCGCTCAGCCAGTATCAGTCCGGCGTCAACGTGATCTTTCACGCCTCGGGCTCCACCGGGCTCGGCGTGTTCGAGGCGGCGCGGCAAACGGACAAGCTCGCGATCGGCGTGGATGCGGACCAATACGCGGAGGCGCCGGGGCACGTGCTCACGTCGATGGTGAAGGGCGTCGACGCGGTCGTGTTCGATCAGATCGAGAAGGCGCGCAGCGGCACCTTTCATGGCGGGGTGCAGGAATACGGGCTCGCCGAAAACGGTGTCGGCTACATATACGACGCGCACAACCGCGCGCTCATCCCCGACAGCGTGCACGCGCGCGTCGAGGAGATTCGCGCGGGGATCATCGCGGGGCGCATCATCGTCCCGGCAACGCGATGACCGCCAGCGGCGCGATCTCCGGCGCGCCGGCCGTGCGCATGACGGGCATCGCAAAACGCTTCGGCGACTGCCTCGCCGTGCGCGACGCATCGCTCGAGGTGATGCCGGGAGAGATCCATGCGCTAGTCGGTGAGAACGGCGCGGGCAAGTCGACGATGATGCGCGTCCTCGCCGGGATCTATCCGCCCGACGCGGGCACCGTCGAAGTCTCGGGACGCGACATCACCGGATGGAGCGCCGCCCAGGCCATCGGCGCGGGCGTCGGGATTGTGCACCAGCACTTCATGCTCGTCCCCACGCTTACCATCACCGAAAACGTCATCCTCGGCCGCGAGCCCACGCGCGGCCTCGCCATCGACATGGCCCGCGCGCAGCGCGAGGTCGCGGAGGCGGCAGAGCGAAACGGGTTTCGGATGAACGTGCGCCAGTACGTGCGCGAGCTGAGCGTGGGCGAGCAGCAGCGAGTCGAGATCCTGAAGTCCCTCGTGCGTGGCGCGCGCATTCTGATCCTCGATGAGCCGACGGCTGTACTCTCCCCGCCCGAGGTGCAGGAGCTCTGGCGCGTGCTTCGCGCGCTCCGCGACGACGGCGGCACGATCATCCTCATCACCCACAAGCTGGATGAGGTGACGGAGATCTCGGATGTGATCACGGTCGTGCGCGCCGGTCGCACGGTGGCGCGCTTCCCGACCGCGGGCACGAGTCCCGCCGCGATTGCGCGCGCGATGGTCGGCCGCGACGTCGTGCTCTCGGGCGATGCGAGCGAATCGCACACGCCATGGCGCGAGCAGGCGGCGCGCGCGAACGCCGCCGCGCCGGCGCCGGCGCTCGAGGTGCGCCATCTCGTCGTGACGGGTGAGCGCCGGGCGCGCGCCGTGGACGACGTGTCCTTCACCATCCAGCCGCATGAGATCCTTGGTATCGCCGGCGTGGAAGGGAATGGCCAGAGCGCGCTCATCGAGGCGATCGCGGGACTCCGTAAGGCGCAGAGCGGCGAGATCCGGATTGCGGGAACCGATGTCGCCGCGATGTCCGTGAGCGAGCGCGACGACCATGGACTCGCGCACATTCCCGAGGACCGCCACCGCCGCGGCCTCGTGCTCGACTACTCCATCGCCGACAACCTCATCCTCGGCCGCCAGCGCGCCTACACGCGCGGCTTGATGCTCGATCGCCACCGCATCCTCAGCGATGCGCGCACGGCGATCGCGATCGCGGACATTCGTCCGCCCGATCCGATGCTGCCCGCGCGGGCGCTGTCGGGCGGGAACCAACAGAAGATCGTGATCGCGCGCGCGCTCGCGAAGCCGACCGTGGTGCTGCTCGCCGCGCAGCCGACGCGCGGCGTGGACGTCGGCGCGATCGAGCTCATTCACGCGCGCCTCCGCGCGGCGCGCGATGCGGGCACGGGAATCCTGCTCGTCTCCGCGGAGCTGTCGGAGATCCTCGCGCTGTCGGATCGCGTCGCGGTGATGTACGGGGGCAGGATCGTCGCGATCGTGCCGCGGAGTGAGGCGAGCGAGCAGATGCTCGGCCCGCTCATGACCGGCGCGACCGCGTGAGCGATTCGGCCGCGGAACCGTCGACCAGCACGCCGACCCCCGCGCGATCGATGGCCGATCGTGTGGTCGAGGCGGCGCTACCGCCGCTCGTCGCGATCCTCGTCTCGATCGTCGTCGGCGATCTGCTCATCCTCGCCGTCGGACAGTCGCCCGGCGCGGTGTATCGTGTGATGCTCGAGGGCACGTGGGGCAACGCGTACGGATTCGGACAGGTGCTCTACAAAACCACGACGCTGATCTGCACGGGACTCGCGGTCGCCGTGGGACTTCGCGCGGGGCTCTTCAACATCGGCGCCGAGGGGCAGTTGGCGGCGGGCGGTTTCGCGGCGGCGCTGGTGGGGCTCGCGCTGCCCGTTGGCACACCTGGTCTCCTCGCGGTGCCGCTATGCACCCTCGCCGCGATGTGTGCCGGCGGCGCGGTCGGCTTCGTGCCCGGTGTGCTTCGCGCGAAGTGGGGCGCGCACGAGGTGATCACGACGATCATGCTCAACTTCATCGTGCTCGCCTTCCTCAGCTGGCTGATCTCGACGCGCCTGCGCGTGCCGGAGACGCTGCACACCGAGGCGATTCACGCGGGCGTGCTCCCGAGGCTGTCCGCAGCCTGGAGCGCCTTTCACGGATCCGCCGCGAATGGTTCGATAGCCATCGAACTATTCGCGGCACTGGTTGTGAGCTGGTATCTCTTCCGCACCCGTGGCGGCTTCGAGCTCCGGGCGGTTGGTTTGCAACCCGACGCCGCGGAGAATGCGGGCATCGACGTCGGCCGCACGTGGATCCGCGCGCTCACACTCAGTGGCGCGCTCGCGGGACTCGGCGGAATCAACTTCGTGCTCGGCTACGAGCATTATTACGAGGAGGGATTCGCCACGGGCGCAGGCTTCCTCGGTATCGCCGTGGCGCTGGTAGGCCGCAGCAATCCGCTCGGCGTCGTGCTCGCCGCGCTCTTTTTCGCGACGCTGTCGCAGGGCGGGCTCGCGATCAACGCCCTCGTGCCCAAGCAGATGGTCGACGCGCTGCAGGGCGTCGTCATCCTCGCCATGGCGGCATCGGTGCCCGAGGTGCGGCGCCTGCTCGCGCTCGCCCGGGGAAAGCGATGAGCGTTCTCCTCGGCTTCCTCGCCCAGACGCTCCGCATCGCGGTGCCGTATCTCTTCGCTGCCGCGGGCGGAGTGCTGGCCGAGCGCGCGGGGATCATCAGCCTGACGCTCGAGGGATTCATGCTGGGCGGCGCGTTCACCGCGATGCTCGGCAGCTACTACTCGGGGAGTCCGTGGATCGGCGTGTTGTGCGGCATCGTGGGGGGGCTCTCGCTCGGCTTGCTGCACGCCGTGTCGACCATCCGGTTCAAGGCGGACCAGGTCGTCTCGGGGATCGCGATCAATCTGCTGGCGGTCGGACTCACGAGATATTTCCTCAAGCTGGTGTTCGACAGCTCGTCGAACTCGCCCAGGGTGGCGGGGTTCTCCGCGGGCGCGAGCTCGACGGCGCTCGTGGCTGGACTCGTCCACAACCCGCTCATTCCGCTGGGGCTCTTGACCGTACCGGCGGTTGCGTGGCTGCTCTACCGCACGCCGTTCGGCCTTCGCGTGCGGGCGGTGGGCGAGCATCCCGAGGCGGCGATGACGCTCGGGGTGTCGGTGGCGCGCGTACGCTACGTGGCGGTCGCGCTATCGGGGGCGCTGGCGGCACTGGGCGGCGCGTATCTGTCGCTGGATCAGCACCAGTTCACGGACGGCATGAGCGCCGGCCGCGGCTTCATCGCGCTCGCGGCGATCATTTTCGGACGGTGGGATCCGATGCGCGCGGGGCTCGCGTGCCTGTTCTTCGCCGCGGCGGAGACGCTGCAGATCCAGTTGCAGGGGATGCAGGCGATTCCGTCGCAATTCGTGCAAATGATTCCTTACCTGCTCACGATCATCGCGCTAGTCGGCGTCGTCGGACGCGCCGTGCCGCCCGCGGCGCTCGGCAGAGAGTAGCTTTCGCGCGTGACCTCCTTCGTTACGAGACGGCTCGACGCGCTGCGCAGCGGCGACGCCGGCAAGCTCAGTGTGCTGATGTTCACCGCGTTCATCGACATGGTGGGCGCGCTGATGATCATCCCGCTGCTTCCGTTTTACGCGAAGCGGTTCGGCGCGACCGACTTCATGGTGATGATGCTCGTCGCGTCGTTCGCCGCGATGCAGCTCATCAGCGCGCCGCTCTGGGGGCGCGTCTCGGACAGGTATGGGCGAAAGCCGGCGCTCCTGTTCGGGCTCGGCGCGTCGATGCTCGCGTACGTCGTGTTCGCGTACGCGGACTCGTACTGGCTGCTGCTCGTGTCGCGCATCATTCAGGGAGCGGGCGGCGGTACGACCGGCGTGATCCAGGCGTACGTGGCGGACAGCGTCGCGCCCAAGGATCGCGCGCGCGGGCTCGGATGGCTGTCGTCGGCGACGAATGCGGGCGTGGCGATCGGGCCGGCGCTCGCCTCGTTCTCCCACAAGCTCGGCCCGCACTGGCCCGGATTGGTCGCCGCGCTGTTGTGCGCGCTGAACATCCTCTTCGCGTTCCGATATTTGCCGGAATCCCACGACGCGAAGGCGCGTCTGCGCACGCGCGGCGGGCGCACGCCCATCGACGCGGTGGCGCGCGTCGCGTGGACGGACTTTCGACAACCGTACGCGCGACTGATCTGGATGTACGCTGTGGGGATCGGCGCGTACTACGGCGTGAATGCGCTGATCGTGCTCTTTCTGAGCCGGCACTTCGCCGTGACGGAAGATTCGATCGGATACTTCTTCTTCTACATCGCGACGCTCAGCATCCTCTTCCGTCTCTTTCTTCTCGGCCCCGCGGTCGACAAGCTCGGCGAGGTGCGCACGGCGCGACTCGGCGCGCTCGCGCTGAGCGTCGGGTTGGTGCTCGTGCCGCTCATGCGTCCAATCGATCTTCCGCATTTCTCGTGGCTCCCGTTCGCGCTCGTGATCGCGCTCGTGCCGCTTGGCGCGGCGCTCAACTTCCCGAGCGTGACGGCGCTGCTGTCGCGCGTGGTGGGCGAGAACGAGCGCGGGTTGTACATGGGCGTGCAACAGACGTATGGCGGGCTGGCGCGCGTGATCTATCCGCTGGTCGCGGGCATCACTTCGGATCACATGGGCGAGAAGTCGCCCTTCTGGATCTCGGGCGCGCTGTTGTTGAGCACCATCGCGATGGGATCGGAACTCGGGCGGTACAGCTCGCGCGCGAGCTCGGAAGACGCCGTCCAAGTCGCGATCGAGGAAGGAGAGGAAGCAGCAGCCGCGGAGTAGTGGCGTGGTCCGACGTGGCTGCCCGTCGAGGGAATTTCGCCGGTACAGACGAGCGGCCGGTACGATGCGCGGGCTCCGTTCGTCCTTCGAAGAGCATCACTCCGATGCTCCCTCACGATTCGATCCGAGCGCATGACCGCAGCGTCCCCACCCCGTCCCGCCGAATTCGACAATCCCGCGATCCCCGAGATCGCGACGACGGAGGTGCCGGACTGCCCGCTCTGTGGCGCACGGCGCTTTCACACCTTCGCGGAAGGCTATGACTACGAGCTCCAGACGTCGCGAAACCGGTGGCGGTTCGTGCAGTGCGACGCGTGCTCGCACGTCTGGCTGAATCCGCGACCCGCCATCTCGACCCTCGACGTCATCTATCCGACCACGTACTACGCGTACAACTACGCGACGAAGATCAATCCGATCGCGGTGAAGGCGAAGGAGATGCTCGATGTCGCGAAGATGAAGGCGATCCTCGCGTACCTGAAGCGCGCACCGAGGTCCTTTCTCGATGTCGGGTGCGGCGATGGGCGCTTCCTGAAGGTGATGGCCAAGAAGGGTGTGCCGCTCGCGCAGGACTACGGCCTCGAGCTCGACGCGGCCGTGCTCGAGCCATTGAAGGCATCCGGGTATCAGGTCGCCTGCGAGCGCGTGGAGGATTCGACACTGGTGCCGAATGGATCGCTCGATCTCGTGACGATGTTTCACGTCATCGAGCACGTCGACGATCCCGGGCCAGTGATCCGCAAGCTTGCGACGTGGATGGCGCCGGGAGGTGTGCTGGCCATCGAAACGCCCAACCTCGACTCGCTGGACCAGCGGCTCTTTCACGACAGCTACTGGGGAGGCTACCACATCCCCCGCCACTGGAATCTTTACACCGCCGCGACGCTCGCCCGGCAACTGAAGGATGCTGGGCTCGAGCCGGTGGCGACCATGTATCAAACGGGACACTCGTTCTGGATGTATTCGATGCACCACTGGATGCGGTTCGAGGGCAAACCGCATCCTCGCCTCGCCAAGCTTTTCGACCCGATCGGCAGTCTGGCCTTTCTGGCAGGCTTCACGTTCTGGGACAAGCTTCGCGGGCTGCTCGGCTTCCGGACATCGGCCGTTTTGATGCTCGCGAGGAAGCCGGAAACAGCGTGACGGCGCGGGATGCGTCCTCGTCCATAGATGTATACCATTGGGGCCAAACGAGATGACGCATCAGCTCGCCAGCACGCTCGCGCCCGAGGCGCCGTATACACCTCGCACGCGGACGCCGCGCTTCGATCCGTACCACCCATTTCGCCGCACCCTCCTGACGCCGGAGCAAGTGCGGTCGCTCAGCGCGCTGCGCCCTGCGCGCATGGTGGCCGACACGCTGTGGTGCTGGCTCTGGATCCTTGGCGCCTGGGCGGCGATCGCGACCTGGACCCACTGGTGGACCGTCGCTCTCGCCATTCCGGTGATCGGTACGCGCTATTATGCCCTGTTCATCATCGGGCACGACGGGTTGCATCGCCGGCTGTTTTCCAGCCGCGAGCGGAATGACCTGTTCAACGACATGTTCATTCTCGGCGCACTCGGCGCAGTCACGCGGATCAACAACCGAAACCATCTGAATCACCACCAACATCTCGCGACGGAACAGGATCCGGACCGTCATCGCCACGCCTGCTTCAACAAGGCCGAGATCATGGAGGTGTTCGCGTTCCTCTCGGGCATCTCGAGCGTGGTCACGTCGGTGAAGAACGTGTTTTTCCCAAGGTCGGGCGCGTTGAAGAAAGCCCTGTCCGAAGTGTCCGAGAGTTATACCGCGCGCGACGCCGCGATTCTCCTCGGCTGGCAGGTCGCGTTGATTGGCGGCCTTTCGTGGGCGATCGGGTGGTGGGCGTATCCGGTTGTCTGGCTCCTTCCCGTGTTTATTTTCACGTATCTTGGAGACCACCTCCGCTCCTTCGTCGAGCACTCGCACCCCGAGGCCGACGTGCTGGCAGATGCGCATCGTCTCGTGACCTTCAGCAGTAATCGCGTCGAGCGGCTCTTCGTTGCTCCGATGAACATGAATTACCACGCAGCCCACCATCTCTGGGTCGGGATCCCGTATTACAATCTGCCCGAGGCCGATCGCCTCATGCGCGAACATTCCGGATCGGCTGCGCTCGAGTGGCGGCGCAGCTACTTCGGCTACCTCTGGCGCTACGTGCGTGCGCTCCCACTCGAGGAGTGCAAGGGATGACGATGACCACCGCGCCGTTCAAAAGCTTCACTTCCCCTCTCGGCGCGAGCGTACCAGAGCTGTCGATCGTGATGCCGTGTCTCAACGAGGCCGACACAATCGCCATCTGCATCGAGAAGGCGCAGCGCGCGATCAGCACGAACGGAATCAACGCCGAGATCGTGATTGCGGACAACGGCAGCACCGACGGCTCGCAGGAGATCGCGCGCATGCTCGGCGCTCGCGTCATCGCGGTCGACCAGCGCGGTTACGGCGCGGCGCTCATGGGCGGGATTCAGGCGGCGCGCGGCACGTACGTCATGATGGGCGACGCGGACGACAGCTACGACTGGGCAGAAATTCCGCGATTCCTCGCCAAGCTGCGCGAAGGCTTCGAGCTGGTTCAGGGATGCCGCCTCGAAACCGGCGGCGGCACCGTCAAGCCCGGTGCGATGCCCTTTCTGCATCGTTGGTGGGGGAACCCGATGTTCACCGCGCTTGCGCGCTGGTGGTTCCGCACCCCGATCCACGACATCCACTGCGGCATGCGCGCCTTCAGCCGC
Source organism: Gemmatimonadaceae bacterium (assembly GCA_035286525.1). Classification (GTDB taxonomy): domain Bacteria; phylum Gemmatimonadota; class Gemmatimonadetes; order Gemmatimonadales; family Gemmatimonadaceae; genus FEN-1250. The sequence continues at coordinate 12,571 of DATHJR010000529.1, forward strand.
GACATGTGGCTCTCGCTCGATCAGCGCTGCACCGGAATGGAGTTCGCCTCGGAGATGGTGATCAAGGCGAGCCTCTTTCACGCGAAGACGGCCGAGATTCCGATCACGCTCTCGCCAGACGGACGCACGGCGCATCCACCGCATCTCAAGACGTTCCGCGATGGCTGGCGGCACCTGCGATTCTTCCTGCTCTTCAGCCCGCGCTGGCTGTTCCTCATGCCGGGGCTCGCGCTGATTCTGGCGGGCACCGTGGGCTACGCGCTCGCGATGCCGAGACTGAGCATCGGCAAGATGACGTTCGACGTGCACACGCTGCTCTTCGCGAGTCTCGCGATCATCTGCGGCTACCAGTCGATCGCGTTTGCGCTGATGACGAAGGTGTTCGCGATCATGGAAGGGCTTCTCCCCGAGGATCCGCGGCTCAACAGGTTTTTCGCGCTCGTGAATCTCGAGAGCGGGCTCGCGGTCGGCGCCTTTGCCATGCTCGTCGGCCTCGCGCTCCTCGGCGGCGCCGTGCACCAGTGGTCGACTGCCGACTTTGGCGCACTGAATTACGAGCATACGATGCGATGGGTCATTCCCGGCGTGATGCTCACCGCGCTGGGATTCCAGACGATCCTCTCGAGCTTCTTCGCGAGCCTGATGGGGATGCGGCGCCGGTGAGCGCTTCCGCAGCGAGCATGTCCAACTCCGATTTCGACATCTACGCGCAGAACTACGACGAAGCGCTGGCCCTGGGGCTATCCGTCACGGGCGAGACCAAGGACTACTACGCGGCGGCTCGGGTGGCGTGGCTCGCGAAGCGGCTCGCCGCGCGAAAGCACGCGGTGCGCACGGTGATGGATTTTGGCTGCGGCACAGGCTCGGGCGTTCCGTACCTGTTCGACGGACTCGGCGCGAGGCTCGTGCACGGCGTCGACGTCTCCGCCGCATCGCTCGAGACCGCGCGCGATACGCACGCGCGCGACGGCGCCACCTTCGCGTTGATCGAGGAGCGCATCGGCCCCACGTTCGATCTCGCCTTCTGCAACGGCGTCTTCCATCACATCCCGGTGGCGGAGCGTCATGACGCGGCGGCGTACGTGCACGATGCGCTGCTGCCCGGCGGGATGTTTGCGCTGTGGGAGAACAATCCGTGGAACCCAGGGACTCGCTACATCATGAGCCGCGTGCCGTTCGATCGTGACGCGATCATGATGTCGCCGCCGAAAACGCGCCGTCTGCTGCGCGACGCGGGATTCGACATCGTGCGTACCGACTACCTGTTCATCTTCCCGCGTCTGCTGCGCGCGCTGCGGCCCCTCGAGCGCGCGCTCTCGCCGTTCCCGCTCGGCGGGCAGTATCTCGTGCTCGCGCGAAAGCGGTGACCCTCCCGCTCAATCGCTGGCGAGTGCCGGCGAGCGCTCGATGACCGACACAAAAGCCCTGTTCGTTCTGCTCCTCGCGGCGTTGCTGGGGCGATTCATCACGCCCCCGCTGCTGGGTGGCGGCGCGACGCGCGTGCTCAACGCGCGATGGTTTCCGGTGGTTGTCGGGGTGTTGACCGCGGTGTTCATGACGTGGATGTGGGGCGGACTCGATCAGGTCGCGCTGGTCCACGATGAGGCCGCGTACCTCCTGCAGGCGAGGATTTACGCGGGTGGACACTGGACGGCGCCGGGGCTGCCGCTGCCGGAGTTCTTCGAGCAGTATCATGTCTTCGTCACGCCGATCCTCGCGCCGAAGTATCCGCCGGGACACGCGATGTTGCTCGTCCCGGGAATCTGGCTGAATCTGCCCGGCCTGATGCCCGTGCTCCTGCTCGGACTGTGCGGCGCGCTGGTGTTCGAGGTTGCGCGCCGCCTCACGAATCCGTGGATTGGCCTGCTCACGTGGTT
>DATHJR010000530.1:0-5976 GCA_035286525.1 Gemmatimonadaceae bacterium
CTGCCCGATCGTGAACCGCGCGAAGCCCTCGTGCTCGCCCACGCGCCGCCCGTCGCTCAGCAGAAACGGCCCGCGACTCAGCGCCGCGTCGCCAACCGCCAAGTGCTTCGCCAGTACGACCGAGTGATCCCCACCAGGGACGAAGCAGATGTCCTGACTCTCCGCCTTCTCGGCCACCACGTGAAGCCCCAAAGCCCGCGCCCGCGCGCGCGTCTCGACCTTCGTCAGCGCGCCCACCGGCAGCAGCATCCGGCTCACCACCGCGCGATCGATCCCCCACAGGAAGTAGCTCTGATCCTTGGCCGGATCCAGTCCCCGGTACAGCTCTCCACCAATCGCACGCGCGTAGTGCCCGGTCGCGAGCCACTGCGCGTCGAGCGCGTCCGCCTTGTGCAGCAGGTCGCGGAACTTCGTGAAGCTGTTGCACCGCACGCAGGGAATCGGCGTGCGCCCGCGCGCGTACTCGCTCACGAAGTTCTGCAGCACGTCGCGGCCGAACGCATCCTCCATGTTGAGCACGTAGTGCGGAACGCCGAGTCCCTCACACACGCGGCGCGCGTCGTCGATCGAGTCGAGGGAGCAGCACGGGCGGTCGGGGACCTCGTCGCCGTAGCAGAACAGCTTCATCGTCGCGCCGATCACGTCGTACCCCTGATCGACCAGCAGCGCCGCCGCAACGGACGAGTCCACGCCGCCGCTCATCGCGACGAGCACACGCTCGCGCGTCATCTCAGCTCGCGACGCCCGCGAGGCGCCGCGCCTTGGAGATGAGGGCGGGAAAGAGCTGCACGACGCGCTCGATGCACGCATCGGTGGTGAGCGAGCCGAGGCTCATGCGCACGGCCGCGACCGCAAGCTCGCGCGGCACGCCGAGCGCCTCGAGCACGTGGCTCGGATCCACCGTTCCGCTCTGGCACGCCGAGCCGGAGGCGCACGCGACGCCGGACATGTCGAGCGCCATCAGCATCGACTCGCTGTCCGTCCCCGGAACCGAGATGTTCAGAATGTGCGGCGCACGCGGCGCACCCGACGCGTGAATCACCGCGTCCGGAATCCGCGTTTCGAGCTCGCGCTGCAGATGATCCCGCAGCCGCTCCAGCCGCGGCATCTCCGTCTCGAGCTCGTCCACCGCGAGCTCCGCCGCGCGCGCGAGCGCGACCGCCGCCGCGACGTTCTCCGTGCCAGGGCGCACGCCGCGATTCTGCGACCCGCCGAACTGCAGCGGCTCGACAAATGTGCCGCGCCGAATGTAGATCGCGCCGATCCCCTTCGGTGCGCCGATCTTGTGCCCGGAAAGCGACAACATGTCGAACGGCGCCGTCTTGGCGCTCACCGGGATGTGCCCGAACGCCTGCACCGCATCCGTATGGAAAATCACCCCGCGCGCCTTCGCACGCCCGGCGAGCTCCGCGATGGGCTGCACAGTGCCGATCTCGTTGTTCACCCACATGATCGAACAGATCGCGACATCGTCGCGCACGAGCGCATCGAAACTCTCATCGCGCACGAGCCCCGCTCCGTCCACCGCGAGCATGCGCTCCTCGGCGCCCTCGTGCGCCGCCTGATGCGCGGCGGCGATGACGGCCTTGTGCTCGATCGGCGACGCGACCACCGCGCGCTTTCCCTTCTCGCGCAGCAGCCGCCAGCTGCCCAGAATCGCGAGATTGTCGGACTCGGTTCCGCCCGACGTGAACACGATCTCGTCCGCGTGCGCGCCGAGTGTCGCGGCCAGGCGCTCACGCGCCTCATCGAGCGCCGCGCGTGCCTCGCGTCCCCAGCGATGGATGCTCGACGGATTGCCGAACTTGGGGCCGTAAAACGGCTCCATCGCGGCAACAACTTCCGCGCGAACGGGCGTCGTCGCGGAATGGTCGAGGTAGACCGGAGCGGGCATCGACTAAAGCTAACGTTCCGCGGACGTCGCGGAATGGCGGCCGCCAGCTAGGGCCGCTCTGGGCCGTCCGTGGTCCTCGGGGCCTGCTTTCCGAAGCCCAGCACGGATTCCACCCGCGCCGCGCGAGCCATGTCGATCGCCGACTGCAGGTACCGCATGCCCGCCGCGGAATCGCCCTGCGACTTCGACAGATCGCTCAGCAGCGCCGCGGTGATCACGTACCGAAGCGGGATGTCGCTCGATGCCCTGTCCACCCACTCGCCGCGCTGGAGCAGCGAAGCAGGCGCCTTATAGTCCTTCCACAGCGAGTCGGTGCGGGGCAGGTCGAAGAAGCCGTAGCCCGGAATCTCGATGAACTGCTTGCTGGCGGTGATCGGAGTCGGGAAGAGTTTCGACACGAGCCCCTGGCTCGCCACGTACTTGCTGAGTCCGAGGCTTCGCGGATACGTGCCCGACGTGAAATAGATCGAACGATTGGGATAGCTGTCCTGAATCACGCGCAACACGATGATCTGATCCTTGAACAACTCGCCCGCGGGAATCACCGCTTCGATCGCGTCCTTCTTGAACAGCTGCGCCTGCGGTAGCGAGATGACCTCGGGGAGCGCATCCGCCTGGTCGAGCGTGAGGCTCACCGGTGGCCCTTTGGGCAGCGGCCACGCCTTACCGCGATAGACCGCCGGCCCTTTCGCCGCGTCGTACGGATAGATCGGACGCCGCACCATCTGCCGCACGTACCAGTCCGTGCGCAGCAGGGACGTGACGGCGACGGTCACATCCCTGCGCACACCCTCCACTTCCTGCGCGTACCACAGCGGGAAGGTATCGTTGTCGCCGTTCGTGATCAGCACGCCGTACGGCTCCACGCTGTTGAGCACATCGGTGGCCCAGTCGCGAGTGAAGGTGTCTCCGTGCCGCGACGCCGCGTTCCAGTTCGTGATGAGCGGGATGATCGCCAGAAGAAAAACCGGCGTGGTGAGAAGCCAGCTCTTTCTCGGAATGCGCGACGCATCGCCTTCCGACCTGGGAGACAGCAGCGCCGCGAGCTGCTCCCAAATGAGCACGATGCCAAGCCCTGCCCACACACTCCACGCCGAGAATCCCCACAGGTAGAAATAGTCTCGGTCGCGCACCTCGCGCGGCACGGTGTTGCCGAGCTCAGGGGACTGCGAGTAGCCGTACTTGAAGTTCATGTAGAAGATCAGCGCGAGAGTGATCGTGAACATGAGCGGGCCAAAGAATCCGAACGAGTAACGGTCGCGTTTGAAGTGCGCGTAGCCGCCTGCGATGCCGAGCATGAGGTAGATCCCCGCGAGCAGCCCCTGCAATCCGCGCGGAGCGGTTCCGTAGGGGTCGCGCAGCCACTGCCATTCGAAGTACAGCCAGAACATGCCGACCTGCGCCGGAAACGAGACCTGCCGGTCGTCGAGGGGCGGCTTGCCGTATTGCACGCGATTCACGTTGTCCGCGAGCCGGCTGCGCGCGGTAGCGTCGAAGGTGCACGACAGCGCGAACGTCGTCGTGCAGCCCGTCGCCTCGCCCTCGTTGATCGCCGGAAAATGCCCCGCACGAATGGGCTCGAAGGCGAACGGCGTGAGCCCCAGCACGAATACGCCCGCGATCGCGAGCAGCAGCCGCCAGCGCATGAAGGTCGCCGGACGCCGCAGCAGCACCGCCGCGATCACCGCGGGTGCAACGAGAAAGCCGGCCGGATGATTCGTGTATCCGAGCGCGATGAGAAATCCGATGAGCACGAGCAGGCGATCGGCCGTGCGCCCTTCGGGGTTGTCGCACCAGAGCACCGTCAGCCACGAGACGATCGCAAAGAACGCGAGCGACACCGTGTACACCTTCTCGTTCACGACCGACTGATTCCACACCGTGAACGCCGTCGCGCCGAGCAAGGCCGCCGCCGCGGCCGCGGTGCGCTGCTGCCATCGTTCCGGCAACCACGAGCTGCACACGCGCTCCACCACCAGAAACCACGTCCCCGCCGATGCCGCACTGCAAAGCGCCGCGAGGATGTTGATCCTCATCGCCCCGGTGCCGCCGATCGGCAGTATCGAGAAGACGTGCGCGATCAGAACGAAGAGCGGATTCCCCGGCGGGTGCGGGATGCCGAGCACCTGCGCGGCGGCGATGTACTCGCTCGTGTCCCACATCGCCGTGTTCGGCGCGAGCGTGGCGATGTAGAGCGCGAAGATGGCCGTCGCGACGATGGCCGCCACGCCGTAGGACGGGCGTTGTTCGAGTGCGACGGGAGCTTCGCGGCGCGAAGCGCGGCGCGGTTGCGTGCGAGGTGGCATTGCGTGGGTCAGAAGGTGGACACGTTCAGCGACATCAGGTCATCGACCCGCATGGTCTCCGCCGTGTAGAACGGCTCGCCGTACTTGACGCGAATCAGCGAGCCGTAGTGCGCCGCCTGATGGCGCACGATGTCGTACAGCGGCTCGCCGTTCGGAAAGGCTTCGCCCGCCTGCATCACACCGTCGAACTGCGATGCGTACGCGCGAATCGCCAGCAGCTTCTGCTCGAACTCGGCCGAGATGTCGACGACGAACGTCGGCTTCACGGGATCTTCGCGGTAGGTGAGCGAGTGAACCAGCTTGAACGGGCGGAAGCGCGGCACATCGGGCTCGATCTTGGAGAGCCCCGAGAGAAAGCACGCATCCGTCACCAGCTCGGCGCTCACGCGATGATCGGGATGCTTGCCGGTGATCGACGGCGCGAGCACGACGCGCGGCTGGAAGCGGCGGATGAGACGTACGAGCGCCGCGCGCGTCTCGGGCGTGTTCATGATGCCGGCATCCGGAAGGCCGAGATTCACGCGCGCCGTCACTCCGAGAATCTCCGCCGCGCGGCTGGCCTCCTCGGCACGCAGCTCGGCGGTTCCGCGCGAGCCCATCTCGCCCTGCGTCAGATCCACGATCGCGGTGCGTTGTCCGAGCGCGGCAGCCTTGAGGAGCGTGCCTCCGCACGTGAGCTCCACATCGTCGCGGTGCGCGGCGATGGCCAGAATGTCGACGGTCGTCATGGGGGAGAATATACGCCCCTGACAGGGGCGATGGCGGGGACTACATTCGAGCGGTGCGCGCGACGCCGACATGGGTGGAGATGGGGGCGCAATGGCCCAACGGTCACGCCAGCCGCTTCATCGAAGCGGGCGGGCAGCGGTGGCACGTGCAGATCATGGGGCGCGGGCCGGCGCTCCTGCTCGTGCACGGCATCGGCGCCGCGACGCACACGTGGCACGAGCTGGCCCCGCGCCTCGCCGCGCGATTCACGGTCATCGCACCGGACTTGCCGGGTCACGGCTTCACGACCGCGCCGCGCACCGATCATCTCTCGCTCGACGGCATCGCGCTCGCGCTCGCGGCACTGCTCGAAGGGCTGCGGATGTCGCCGGTGCTCGGCGTCGGGCACGGCGCCGGTGCGGCAATCCTCATGCGCCTGGCGCTCTCCGAGGACAGCTCGCTGCGCGCGCTCGTCGGCATCAACGCGACGTTGACGCCTCCGCAGAGCCAGCTCTGGACGCTGCTCGCCCCCGCGGCGCGCGTGGGCGTGCGATCGCCGCGCATGGCCGAGTTGGGACGCGAGCTCGAATCGGGCACGCTCGACTCGACGCTCTTGAGCACCACCGGGTCGACGCTCTCGCCCTCGCAGGCGGCGCTGTACGGCGTGTTCCTGCGCTCGCAGCGGCACGTGGGCGCGATGATGACGGTGTTCGAGCACTGGGACGCGCCGCGGCTCCAGCGCGATCTCGATCGCCTGATGATTCCCGTGACGCTCGCGGTGGGGTTGCACGACAGCTGGGTTCCGCCGCACGACGCCGACCGCATCGCGATGCGCCTCGCGGACGCGCGCATCGTCGAGGTGCGCGAGGGCGGCCACTTCGCGCACGAGGACGCGCCTGATCAGCTCGAGAGCATCATCGTGGAGAGCGCGACGAACGCGAGGCTACTCGAGGGGAGTGCTGTGGCGGGCGAGTGATGAAAATGCGGCAGCTCGAGTGAGCCGCCGTGAATCACTCGTAGCGTAGCGCTTCGACCGGATCGAGCCTCGCCGCGCGGAACGCTGGCAGT
>DATHJR010000531.1:0-10223 GCA_035286525.1 Gemmatimonadaceae bacterium
GGATCCGGTCCGCGCTCTGGTCCGTGAACAAGGACATCCCGATCACGCGAATCGCGACGATGCCGGAGCTCCTCGATCGATCGGTCTCCGACCGCCATTTCACGTTGATTCTGTTCGAGGCGTTCGGGCTTGCCGCTCTGCTGCTCGCCGCGATCGGGATCTACGGAGTACTCGCGGGTAGCGTGACCGAGCGCACCCGTGAGATCGGCGTGCGCTCCGCGCTAGGTGCCTCATCTGCCAGCATCGTCGGCATGGTACTTCGAGTCGGGATGACGCTCACGGCGATTGGCGTGGTCGCGGGGCTGATCGCTGCGGGAATCGCGAGCCGGGTCGTCGTCTCGATGCTGTTCGGCATCTCGCGTCTCGATCCCGCGACATACCTGTTCGTGGCCGCGCTTCTCTGCGTGGTCTCCGCGATCGCGTGCAGCGTTCCGGCGGTGCGGGCCGCGCGAGTCGATCCGGCAGGCACGTTGAAGGCGATGTAACTGCCGACTATCGTGTTCGCTGGGGATTCCAGGTATGCGTCTCATCCTGGGCCTCACGCAGCCACGCGTGAAGTGCGTCGTACACTACGAAGCCGTGGCGTAACTGTTCGTGATCATCGGCGTAGAGGCGGGACAGGCCGAGCGAGATTGCGAGGAGCCCAGCGCACTGCGGTGCGAGGTCGAGCCTCGCGGTGTCCGCGCCCCGCACGATCACGGCGAGCGACTGGAGTGCCGGATCATCCAGATCGTAGCGCTTGAGCAGCGCGTCGAAGCTGCAGAGCGGCCCATCGTGCGACAGCTCGACTCCCTCGACATCGAACGGTATCGCGTTCGCCTCACCGGCGATTCGCAGCACATCGCTCGGCGCCGCGAAAAGAAACTCCGGATCGCGATCGATGAACCGCATGATCAGCCACGGGCATGCGACGCGATCGATCTTCGGACGCGCTCGGGTGACCCACTTCATCAGCCGCGACGTTTCCGGAAGGACGCATGGAGATCATCGAACAGCGCGAGGCCTCGTTCGATGCGCACCGCATCGTCCTCGTGCGTGTCGACGATTCCGCGAATCAGGCTCGCGATGCCCGCCGTCTCGGCCCGGCCGAAGCGCTCGTCCTTGCAATCGATGTCGTGAACGATCTCGCCAATCGCCGTGATGGCGCGCTCGCCGATGCCGAATCTCCTCGACAGCGTTTGGAACGTGCACGCCTCGCCAACGTGCGTGTATTCCGCCTCGAACATGTCGAAGCGGAGCTCCGATGCGTCCGGTTTGTAGCCGCGCGACGCGACGAACTTGAAGTGCGCATCGCGATCGATGAAGCGGCGAATGAGCCACGCGCTCGCAATCCGATCGACGTGGACATCCTTTCGCGTCACCCACGTCCGCCCCGCCCCGACCGTGTCCGCGCCAACGCGGCGCTCCGAATCGGCATCGATCGCTTCGCCCCGCTCGGACTCCAGCATCGCCTCCACCTCCTCATCCGATAATCCTTCGACGAATGTCGCCTCCGCGATGATCGCACTGCCGCCGTCCGCCTCGATCTCCTCCCGCAGCCAGTGAAAGTCCTCCAGGGCCTCGCTCGTATTGGGGAGGAGGTACACGGTGTGTTTGACCGGCACCGCGCCGATCCCCTTGAGACGCCTTCGCACCTTGACGCGCAGATAGTCGGGCTTGGGCGGCAGCTGGTGGATAAGAAGCAGCCAGCGAGCACCGACCGGCTCCACTTGCCCGGATGACGTGAATGAATCATTCATTGATTCAACTGTATCATTCCTCTCTTTCCGCGTCAAGGGTGACTGCCATGAGCGAGCCCACCCGTCTGTTCACGCGATCCGACGTCGAGCGACTGCTGGACGTCCGCTCGTGCATCTCCGCCGTGGAAACCGCCTTTCGGCTGCGAGGCAGCGGTGCGACGTCGCCGAGTGCCGTGCTGGGAGTGCACGTGGACCGTGGAGGTTTTCACGCCAAGGCGGCGTACCTCGAGCTTGCCCGTCCGTATTTCGCGCTGAAGGTCAACGCCAACTTTCCGGGGAACCCCGGCGCGCACTCGCTGCCCACGATTCAGGGCGTGCTGATGCTGTTCGATGCGACCCGAGGCGTGCCGGTCGCCGTGATGGACTCCGCGGCGATCACGACGCTCCGGACGGCGGCCGCCTCCGCCGTGGCGGCCGATAACCTGGCACGCCCCGATGCACACACGGCGACATTCATTGGCTGCGGCGTGCAGGCGCGGGCGCACGTGGCCGCGATCTCAGCGATACGCGACCTGCGACAGGTGTACGTGTTCGATATCGACAAGGAAAGAGGCTCACGCTTCGCGAGCGAGCTGCGCGAGCGCTATGCGTTCAGCGTGACCGTGGCGCCCGGGCTTCGTGATGCCACGCGGGCGAGCGAGATCATCGTCACGACGACGCCGGCCAACCAACCCTTTCTTGGCGCCGATCAGGTTTGCCCAGGCGCATTCGTCGCGGCCGTCGGCGCCGACAACGAGCACAAGCGGGAGCTCGAGCTATCGCTGCTGCGAGAGGCCGCGGTCGTCGTCGACGACACGGAACAGTGCGCGACCATCGGCGATCTCCATCACGCGATCGAGGCCGGAGTGCTCACGCGGGAGGACGTTCGCGCCACGCTCGCGGAGGTCGTCGCCGGATCGAGGCCGGGGCGCCTGCGCGACGACGAGATCGTCGTGTTCGACAGCACGGGCGTCGCCATCGAGGATGTCGCCGCGGCGTCGATCGTCTTCGAGCGAGCGGCGCTCAGTGGCGCCGGGCTCGCGATTCACCTGCGCGAGTGAGCGTCTCGCGCGCTATTTCGGGACGAACCCGTACGACTTCAACTTGTCCGCCGACATCGTGATGACGTCGACGTGCAGTGTGATCGGCGTGAGCGGCTTGTTCGTTGAATCCTTCGGCACTGAAACTATCGATTCGACGATGTCCATTCCTTTGAACACCTGCCCGTACACCGTGTAGTGATTATCGAGCTTCGCGAGCCCGTCCTTGCTCGCGACGATGTAGAACTGGCAGCCGGCGGAGAGTTGCCCCGGGTTGTTGTCCCGCCCCGCGCCCACCGCACCGTACACGTGCCTCAGGCTGTCGTTGAATTCCGGCGCGAGCAGGTACGGCGAGCCCGAGAATCCCTCGGGAGTATCCGGGCAGCCGCCCTGCGCAACGAAGTTCTTGATGACGCGATTGAAGGTGAGCGAATCCCAGTAGTGGCTCGCCGCCAGCTTGACGAAGCTCTCCTTGTGATGCGGCGTCTGATCGTAGAGGAAGAAGAGGATCTCCCCCATGGGCGTCCGAATGCGGCCGACCTGATAGGCCTTGCCCGCCATCGCGGCGGTGGTAGCGAAGGCGACTGCGAGCAGCGCGGCGGAGAGAAGTCGGCGCACGATGGAAAACTCGATGAGGGGGTTGCGGGCAGGCGCGGGCACACGCCAGAGGGTTGCGGCTGAGATGCAAATACTGGGTACTAGCGGTCGTAGTTTTGCGCGCGTTTCACAAACTACGCGTATATCTACAACCACGACAGAGTGAACATGTAGCGAAAGGGGAAGGGATGCATGTATCCATGAACGAGAGGATGTATGCGAGTGGTAACGAACGCTCGGCCTGCTTGGCACAGAATGAGTAGCGCCCGACGAAGGACCGAGCAACGATTCGCTTTGCTGTCGGCATTAAGCATCTGCCTCGTGAGCGCGGTAGCGAGCGCCCCAGTCAATCTCGAGGCAGTGGCAGTCGCGAGCTGTGTTTCTCCCTCCGTTAGCATCATGAGCTATTTGGACACGGCAGTCGCTAGCAGCGACAGCGACTTTGGCATTGGGGTGCGCAATCAACTCCATCTTCCCGCGGGCCCGGTGTCCAGTGTCACTGCGATAACCGACTCGACTATCTGCCATCGCGCAGCCGTCGCAGCTGGACTCTCGCGTGACACGCCCGACTCTTTGGCGGTTACTACAGTTTCCGTTGTGCGTGTGGGGACTACGCGGTACGTCGTCACTGATTTGCAACACCAAATTGGCGAGTTCAACCTAAGCTACGTCTTTGACACCGCCTTCACGGTCCCACCGCTAGTAAAGTGGGGTAGTTGACGCGGGGAAACTGTCGCGCGGGCTCCGCAAGCTCGGCCAATCGGGTGCCTGGGCGACCGCTATCCCGCTTTCATCACGTCCATCGGCTCGAGACGGGACGCGCGCCGCGCCGGCAGATAGCTCGCCACGAGCGCAATCCCGCTGAGCAGCACGAGTACGCCGCCGAACGCGATCGGATCGGTGGCGCTCACGGAGTAGAGCAGCGCCTTGAGCACGCGAGTCGTCGCGAGTGCGGCAAGCCCGCCCAGCATGGCGCCCATCAATGCGAGCGCGATCCCCTGCCCCACGACCAGCCGCTCGATGTCCCACGCTCGCGCGCCGAGCGCCACGCGAATGCTGATCTCGCGCTTTCGCTGCGCCACGAGATACGAGATCACGCTGTAGACGCCGAGGGTGGCGAGCAGCAGCGCGACGCCCCCGAACACGCCGACGAGGAGCAGCATGAATCGCCGGCTCGCGACGGAGTGCGCGATGATCTGATCGACGGTCGAGAAGCGCATCGGTACGTCCGCGCGCACCTGGCGGAACGCCTGACGCGCCGAGGCGGCGACGGGCGCTTCGCCGCTCGTGGCAATGATGACGATAACCTCGGGGCTGTTACCGGGGCGCTGGCGATCGCACACATAGATCGCCGGCTGCGGATCGGTGGCGAGATCCTCCTCGCGCGTGTCGCCGACCACGCCGACCACCGTCATCGGTGTCAGATCGCCATCGATGTTGCCGAACTCGATCACCTTGCCGAGCGCGTCCTCGCCGGGCCACTGCTTCTTTGCGAGCGACGCGTTAATGATCGCGACCTCCGGTGCACCAGGCCGATCGGTTTCGTCGAACAGACGGCCACTCACCAGCGGAATGCGCAGCGCCTTGAAGTAGTCGCCGCTCGCCAGCGTATACGAGGCGTAGCCCGCGTGCTCCTTGTCGCGGAGCATGCGCTCGAAATCCTTCGCGAGATCTCGCGGCGCGAGCCGGGCGTCCGCCGCCGAGAGCTCGATGAACTCGCCGTTGCTGCTTCCGCCGGAGAATGGCGCCGCATCCGACACGCCCACTGCCGTCACACCGGGAAGTGTGCGCGCGCGCGCCACTATCTCGTCGGCATATGGCGTTCGACGTGCGACTCGGTTCGAGTCTTCGCCCTGGTCGAACGCCAGGCTGGCTACGGCCACGCCGTGCGTGCGGAATCCGGGATCGATCGTCATCAGCTGCACGAAGCTGCGTGCGAGCAGCCCCGCGCCAATTAACAGCACGACGGTCATCGCGAGCTGGACGACGACGAGCGATCCGCGAATGCGATAGCTCGCGCCTCCCCCGCCCTGGGTGCGCTGCGACTGCGCCAGTGCGGCGCGAAGATCGCCGCTGGTGCCGCGCCATGCGGCCACGAGTCCGAGCACGATCGCCGTGCCCGCCGACACTAGAATCGCGAACGCGAGCACCAGCCAGTCGATGCGCAGCTCGCCCACGCGCGGGATGAGCGCGGGTCGGAGCGCCAACAGCACCTTCATGCCGGCGAGCGCGAGCAGCAGCCCACCCGTGCAGCCCGCCGCGGCCAGCAGCGAGGCCTCGATGAGCAGCTGCTGCACGAGTCGCCCGCGACCGGCGCCGATCGCCACCCGCACCGCGATCTCGTTCTCGCGCACCGCCATCCGCGCGATGAGTAGATTCGCGACGTTCGCGCACGCGATGAGCAGGAGCACCCCTGACGCGCAGAGCAACAGTAGTAGCAACGGCTTGATGTCGCCGACGATCTGCTCGCGAAGTCCGACCGCCCTTCCGTCGAACGTCCACGTCGCATCGCCGAGCGTCGCGTGCAAACGTCGCAGCGTCATCGACAGGTCGCGATTCGCGGCTTCGAGCGTGACGCCATCCTTTACTCGGCCGATCACGCGCCAGTTGTGCGCGGTGTAGCTCGTGTTCTTCTCGAAGATCTCGCGCGCGTACCACACGTCGGCGCCGGCGGGGAACTCCTGGCCATCGGGGAGCACGCCGATCACGGTCATCGGCAAGTTGCCAGACGTCAGCGTCGCCCCGATCGCGCGCGGCGAGGATCCGAACTGGCGCACCCAGAGTCGGTGGCTGATCACGACGGCCATCGGCGCGTGCAGCTGCTGTTCCTCGGGCGCGAAGAAGCGGCCGATCACGGGCCTCACCTTGAGCACGTCGAAGAACTGCTTCGACACCGCGGTCGCCAGCACTCGCTCCACTTCCCCATTGTCGGCGATCGACATGCCGCTCTGCCCAAACTCGGCCACCGCGGACAAGCTGCGCGTTTGCGAGACGACCGCGTCGAACGTCGGATCGGCGAACGACAGGTGCCCTCCCTTCGAGTCCAATCCCCAGAGCTGCACCATCTGCTCCGGGTGGGCGAACGGCAGCGGCCGCAGCACCACTCCGTTCACGACGCTGAAGATCGCCGTCGTGGCGCCGACGCCGAGCGCGAGGGTCAGCGTCGCGATGATGGCGAAGCTCGGTGCCTTCCGAATCTGTCGCAGCGCGAAGCGGAGATCCTGCGCCACCGTGGAGATCCTCTCGCGGAATCGCGTTCGCTGCATATGGGCGACCTCCATCGACACGCAGTAGTCCCGAAGATCATCGACGTCTCCGAATCGGCGCAGCGCCTCGGCGCGAGCCTCCTCTTCGGAATAGCCCTTCGCGCGGAGCGTCTTCATCCGCGCCTCGACATGGAAGCGCACCTCATCGTCGAGCTCGCGGGCGATGCGCTCGCCGGAGCTCGGCAATCGGAACACGCGCCGCACGCCCGCGGGAATGCGCCTCATCGTGCGGTCTCGAGGATGCGATGCACGGCGAGCGCGTAGCGCTTCCATGTGGCCGACTCGGCGCGCAGCTGGGCGCGTCCGCGCGGCGTGAGCGAGTAGTACTTGGCGCGGCGATTGTTCTCCGAGACTCCCCACTCGGAAACGATCGACCCCGCGTCCTCCAGTCGGTGCAGCGCCTTGTAGAGCGCCGCATCGACGATCACGAGCTCGCCGCCGCCCCGTTTCTCGATCCACTCGGCGACCGCATAGCCGTGCATCGCATCCCAGGAGAGCGTCTTGAGAATGAGCACGTCGAGCGTGCCGTGGAGGAGATCGCTGGCGTCGCGTGGCATGGTGCTTCCAATAACGAGGTTAGGGAAAGGATAGTTTCAACCCCGGCGAGACGTCAAGACGTGCGCTACTGTTGGGGCCGCAGCAGCCGGCGAAGGCCGGGCTGGTAGTAGCGGCTAGAGATGACCCTGGTCCCGTTCCGAAGATGAACGACGAACGTCCCCTTGCCGTAGCGCTCGACCGTCGCAATCGCGCGAATGCCGAGGAGGGCCGAGCGTCGAACACGGACGAACGAGCCTAGTCCCGCAACGCGCTGCGCCACGCGATCCATCGTGGTGCGCAGGAGGTACGCGCGACCGGCGCTGTGCACGCGAACGTAATTGCCGGCGCTCTCGAACCAGTCGACCTGCTCGATCTCGAGAAACGAGAGGCGATCCGCATCGCGAACCACGAGGCGATCCGAGCGCGGATTCGCGATCGGTTCGGGTGCCGTCGCGACGTGTTCTGCCAGGAGTCCTTCGAGGCGATCGGCGAGCGATGCCCCGCGCTGGAGCGACAGCAGCGATGCCGCCCGCTCGAGCGCCTCCTGCAATCGAGCCGGATCGACGGGCTTGAGGATGTAGTCGAGGGCGTGCACCTCGAACGCCTTCAGCGCGTGGCGATGATATGCGGTCACAAAGACAACGACGGGCATCGCGTCGACGCCGATCTCCTCGATGATCTCGAACGCGGTGTCCCGGCCGAGCTGAATATCGAGGAAGACGACGTCCGGCCGCCGCTCGACGATGGCGCCGACGGCTTCGTCGCGCCCGCCGCACTCGCCCACGCAGGTCACGTCGGGAAAGCGCTCGAGCTGACGGTGGAGTCCTCGTCGCGCCACCGGCTCGTCGTCGACGATGAGCACCTTCATGCGGGCATCTCCCTGTACGGAATCCGAATCTCGACGCGGACGCCGGGCGACTCCGATTTTCCGTTCGCGGCGCTGAGCTCCACCGTCGCACGCAAGCCATAGAGGTGATGCAGCCGCACACGGGTGTTACCCAGCCCGACGCCGTCGCGCACCGTACCGGCGTCGCCCACACCGGGTCCGTCGTCCGAAAGCGTGATGCGCAACATGTCCCGTTCGCGGGTGGCGCTCAGCGCAATCGTCGTGCGCATGTCGTCGGACTTGCCGTGCTCGATCGCGTTCTCCATGAGCGGCTGTAACAGAAACACGGGAACGGACGCGTCGACCACAGCAGGGTCGATCGCAAGCTGCACATTCAAACGATCGCCGAACCGCCCTCGCTGGATGTCAAGATAATCGTTCACGAACGCGAGCTCCTGCCGCAGCGGCACCTCGTGCGCCTCCTCGTCCAGACTCCGGCGGAGCAACGACGAGAGACGCAAGATCATCTGCTGGGCCTTCTCGGCATCCTCGGTGATGAAGATCGAGATGGCGTTCAAGGTGTTGAAGAGAAAGTGGGGCCGAAGCTGCGAGCGCAGACTATCGAGCTTGGACCGCGTCAGCTCGGCTTCCAGCGCCGCTGCGCTCAACTGCTCGGCGACGTACAGCCCACGAAAGCGCAGCGCGGTGTACACCATCACGACAACGGCATAGAAAAACACCCCCGTGAACACGCCCCATACGAATGCCACGGGGCTCCAGTTGTGCTTCAAAGCATCGACGAAGCCGACGGTGCCATGGAGAACGACGACTACGGCACGCAGGCAGCGCGTGATGACGGTTTGCGCAGCGGCCAGGATCGTGGCAACGACGGCATGCACCAGGAGCGTACGATAGGCTGGCTTGGCGTCAAGCGGCCACCGGCGCACCGCGGCGAGCACCGCGGGAGTCAGAAACGCCCACGCCACCCAGAAGAAGAGCACCACCACGACGTCGTTCGCAACGTTCACCGATTTCCCATCGGCGAGATCGCCGAGCACCTCCTGCGCCACGAAGAAGGTTCCGACGACGAGCGCGAGCGCCACGACTCGTGAGGTCCGCATGGTGTCGGGGGTCATGCGGTATCATGGGCTGCCGCCCACGAGTCGGCAACGGTGCATCAAATCACACGATTCGCACCAGAAATCACGAAACGGATGTCATCGGTGGACGACATGTGGTTCATGGGGCATGCCGCTCGTATAGTGCTCCCACTCAATCGTCGGCGAGCGACAATGACATCGAATGCGTTTCCCTGCGGCGGACGCTGGATGCGTCGCTGGCTTCTTCTCGTGAGCCTCGTCGCCCTCCCGTGCGTCGAGCGCGCAAGCGCGCAGCAGGCAGCTGAGTTCCGCGACTGCGCGGCGTGTCCCGAGATGGTGGTGATCCCGACCGGCGCTTTTACGATGGGCTCATCGGCGTCGCAAAAAAGCTGGACCGCAAGTCATGGTGGCAATCTGAGATCGGTGTCCGATGAAGCGCCGCAACATCTAGTAGCGCTACGATCGTTCGCGCTGGGAAAGTACGACGTGACGCGAGCGGAATACGCCGAGTTCGTTCGCGGGACAGGGTATCCAGCGGGAGATGGGTGCGGGCACGACGGCGCGAAATGGAACAAGCGCGCGGGGGTGGGTTGGCGGAATCCCGGCTTTCGTCAAACTGAGCGAGACCCGGTGGTGTGCGTCAGTTGGCGAGACGCTAGGGCTTACATCTCCTGGCTGAATCGCAAGGTGCGCCCGCCCTCCTCCGCCTCGGATGACGACCCGTATCGACTTCCCACCGAATCGGAGTGGGAATACGCGGCGCGAGCGGGGACGACCACGCTGTTCTGGTGGGGCGACGACGACGATGGTGCAGATGGCCACGCGTGGTTCAAGGTGAATTCCGGCGGCCACACACACCCGGTGGGATCGAAGCCCGCCAATCCATTCGGTCTCTACGACATGGCCGGCGACGTCTGGCAGTGGACCGAGGACTGTTATGTCGACAGCTACGCCAACGCGCCGACGGATGGGAGTGCGGTCGAATCGCCAAGCGATTGCCTCCGCTCCGATCGGGGCGCCTCCTGGTTCTATGAGCCGTGGCTGCTTCGCTCCGCCACCCGTGAGAGAAACCCCGCCGATTATCGGGACCTCGGGATGGGGTTTCGCGTGGCCAAGACTCTTTCACGAGGCGACGCACA
>DATHJR010000532.1:0-5706 GCA_035286525.1 Gemmatimonadaceae bacterium
TTCCCTTCACTTCGGGAATCACCAGCCCCGTCGCCTTCGCGGCCCCCGTGGTGGTCGGGATCTGGGAGAGCGCGGCCGCGCGCGCGCGGCGGAGATCCTTGTGCGGCAGATCGAGGATGTTCTGATCGTTGGTGTAGCTGTGGATCGTCGTCATCGACGCGTGCCTGAAGCCGAAGGCGTCACGCACGATCTTGACCATCGGCGCGACGCAGTTCGTAGTGCACGACGCGTTTGAGATGATGCTGTGCTTCGCCGCATCGTATTTGTTCTCGTTGACGCCGAGGACGATGGTGATGTCCTCGTCGGTGGCAGGCGCGGAGATCAGCACTTTCTTCGCGCCGCCCGCGATGTGCTTCTTCGCATCGCCCGCCTTCGTGAATCTGCCGGTGGACTCGAGTACGATGTCGACGTTCAGCTTCTTCCACGGCAGCGCCGCGGGATCCTTTTCGGCGAGCACGGCGATCTCGTCGCCGTCGATCTCGATCGAGCTCGCGCTCGCGGACACGTCGCCGTCGAAAATGCCGTGCACCGAATCGTACTTGAAGAGGTGCGCGAGCGTTTTCGTGTCGGTGATGTCGTTGACCGCGACGATCGTCACGTCCGCCACGTTCTGCTCGCGGAGCGCCCGCACCACCTGACGTCCGATTCGGCCGAAGCCGTTGATGCCTACGCGAATGGCCATGCTGTTAGTGCTCCTGTCAGTGTGCACGGTCGCCAGCCGCCGGCGCCCGTCCAAAGGTCACGATACTGATGATTCGCGCGCCGCTCTCGAAGAGTGTGGCCGCGCATTCGGAAAGCGTTGCGCCGGTGGTGATGACGTCATCCACGAGCACGACGTGAGCGCCTCTGAGCTTCTCCCTGGCGTTCGGAGTCGCACGAAAGGCGCCCGAAACGTTGCCCCGTCTCTCCTCTGGTGTCAACCGTGTTTGCGTTGCCGTTGCGCGCGCGCGTACCACGCACTCGGCGACGAATGGAATATTCCATCGTGACGCGAGGGCGCGCCCGAGCAGTGCGCTCTGATTGAAGCCGCGCTCGCGCTCGCGCGTTGGTGCGAGCGGTGTCGGCACGACCATCGATCGTTCCGCTTCGACATCTGCCGGCCACGACAATCGCGCCATGCGCTCGGCCATGCTTGCTGCCACGCCCGACCAGCCACTGTACTTGAGCGCGTGCACGATCGCGGCGGCGGTGCCTCCGGGAATCCAGTAGGCCGAGCGCGCGGCGCGCACGTATGGCGGGAGCTGGTCGCACCAGCTGCAGGTGGGTCGCCACTGCGGATGCCCGCAGCGCTCGCATCGCGGATGCGGGAGCTCGTGCGCGCGAGCCCAGCAACGGCCACATACGATGCCGCTGTCGCCGGCGTCCACAGATCGCTCACACACCGCACAGCTTCGCGGCAGGAGCAGATCCGCCACGCCCTCGAACATCGCGCGGGCGGCAATACGAGCGCTGCTGCGCGAGGAGAGGAGCTCAGGCATCGGTAGGCATCGTGACGGCGTCCCACATCGTGGCCCGAGGCGCAGGTCGACAGAACCACTTCTCGAACGCGAGCGCGCCCTGCTCGATCAACATCGGGAGCCCGTCGCTCGCGCGGTGCCCGCACGCGAGTGCCGAGCGCACCCACGGCGTGTCACCGCGGCGATACACGAGGTCCACTACCGCGGCATCGTAGGGCAGTGTCTCGATCGGCACCGGAAAGAGATCGTCCTCGAGCCCCGACGCGCTCGCGTTCACGACGAGCGTCGCCCCCTGCACCGCCTCTTCCGCCGTCTCCGCCGTGCGAGTGACGATCGGAAAGCGCGAGGCGAGTCTCGCGAGGCGCGTGTGACTCCGATTGTAGAGCGTGACCTCGCATCCCGGCCACCGCTCGATCGCCGCTAGCGCCGCGGCCGCCGCGCCGCCCGCGCCCAGCAGCGCGATGCGTCCCTGCGGGAGCCCGTCCATCGTGCTGCGAACGAGCGCCTCGAATCCACCAACATCCGTGTTGTCGCCCACGATCGCGCCGTCGCGTTCCACCCAGAACGTATTCACCGCCCCCACCCGCTCGGCCAACGGCGACAGGCGCGCGCAGAGCGGCAACGCGGCCTCCTTGTGTGGAATCGTGATGTTCCCCGCGGCGTTGTCCTCGGCCAACAGCGTGAGCACGTGGCCGAGGTCCGGCGCGGCGACCTCAATCGCGTCATACGAGAGTGGAATGCCCTCTTTCCGCAGCGCTGCGTTCTGGAACACTGGAGAGAGCGAATGACTGACGGGATTGCCGAGCAGGACGAGACGGCTCGGTCCCGCGATCACGAGACGCCCGGTGCTCGTTCCGCAGCGAGGCGGTCAAAGGCGCGCCGGATCTCGCGATCGAGCTCGTCGAAGGTCTCGCGATACAGCCCCAGGTCGCCGCCGAATGGATCGCCGATCGGACGGTCCGTGGAGCCGCGCGAGCCGTACGAGGTGAGCAGATACGTGCGCCCCTTGCCCCCAATCGCCTCGACGCGCTCGAGGTGGTGCGGGCCCATCGCGAGCACGAGATCGTAGCTCTCGAGCAGCTCGCGCGTGAGCAGCCGCGCCCGATGCGGCGAGAGGTCGATGTCGTGCTCGAGGCACACGAGAAGCGCGCCGTCGGATGCGGGCGCGCTATCCCACGCGGCAGTGCCCGCGCTCCCAACGTCCACCGTGAGGTTCCGTTCGGATGCGACGCGCCGCGCCAGATATTCGGCCATCACGCTTCGACAGGTGTTTCCCGTGCAGACGAAAAGTACTCGCATGGGACTACAGATCTCCGATGAGGTCCGGCACGCTTTCCCGCAGTGTCGCGGAGGAGATGGCGCCGGGCCGAATTACGCGAGCCCGCGCACCCATGCAATCTACTACGGTAGAGGGGGGCGACGGGATCAATCGCCCGCCATCGAGCACCCGAAGCATCCCGCGTCCGATCTCCGCGCTCCACTGGTTCTCGATCTCGGCTGCCGTCATGGCGGGCGGAACGCCGGGTCGATTCGCGCTCGTCGACGTGAGCGGCTCGCCGTACGCGTTCAGGAGGCGAGTGAGATTGGGATGCGAGGTCCAGCGGACGGCGACGCCGCCCTCCGGCCCGCGCAGACGCTCGGGAAGCCGCCGCTCGCCGCCGCCGAGGACGAGGGTGAGGGGGCCGGGCCAGTGCCTTGCCGCGAGGCGCGAGGCGTAGCCGGTGAGGCGCAGATCCAGCCGCGTCACCATCTCGCTCGAGGCGACGAGGATGAGAAAGGGCTTGCCCGGCGGGCGCCCCTTCATTCGCACCAGCGACTCGACGGAGTCGTAGTCCGTGGCGCCTCCGAAGCCGTAGACCGTCTCGGTGGGATACGCGAGTACTTTGCGTGCGGCGAGATGGGCCACGGTGCCATTGATCGACGCCGCCACCTCCGCCGGCGACCAGAACGGAACGACGAATGGTTCGCTGGTCATCGAACCAATTTCACGAGCGCATCGACACGCGCGAAGTCCTCGTCGGTGGTGACCTTCATTCCGGTGGCGCTTCCCTCCACGATCACGACGCGCGCACCGATGCGCTCGCAGAGCGCCGCGTCGTCGGTCGCCTGAATGCGATCCGCCTTCGCGCGCAGGTAGGCCTCCTCGATCATCGCGCGCGGGAAACCCTGCGGCGTTTGCGCGTGGAAGAGCCTCGTACGATCCGGCGTGCGCACTATCGCGCCGCTCTCGTCCGCCTCCTTGATCGTGTCCGTCGCGGGAAGCGCGGGCACGGCGCCGACACCCTCGCGTGCCTTCGCGATGACGCGCTCGATCGTGTCCGAATCCACCAGCGGGCGAGCCGCATCGTGAACGAGCACGATGCCGACCTCCGGTGGCATGTCTTCGAGCCCATTGAGCACGGACTCGCCGCGCTCTCGCCCGCCCACGGACACGAGTAGCCGGTCGACATCGCACTGGAAGAGCCACGGCGGCGGATCGCCCGCGTGCGACTTGGGCAACACGCACACCACCAGCGCCACATCGTCCCGCTCCATGAATCTTTGCACGCTGTGGAGGAGCATCGGCTTCCCCGCAACCCAGCGGAACTGCTTGAGCTCCGCGCCGGCGGTTCGCGTGCTCGAGCCGGCGGCGACGATCACCACGCCGACGTCGCGCGCTTCGCCGCTCACGGGAAGAGCTTTTCGAGGAGCTCTCGAACCGTCTGCACGCCGACGCATCGCAGTCCCTTCGGCGCGCGGCGCGGGATGCTTCGCTCGGCGAGATACGCCACGCCCATTCCCATCTTCTCCGCCTCGGCCAGCCGTCGCTCGGCCTGCGACACGGGTCGCACCTCGCCCGCCAGTCCGACCTCGCCGAGCAACACGGCGTCTGCGGGAAGCGCGCGATCGTAGACGCTCGATGCGAGCGCCGCGGCGATCGCGAGATCGCCGGCAGGCTCCTGCACCTTCAACCCGCCGACGACGTTGACGAACACATCGAGCTGCGAGAACGACAGCCCGGCGCGTTTGTCGAGCACCGCGAGCAGAAGCGCGAGCCGGCGTCCATCGTAGCCCGTCGCGACGCGCTGCGGCGTGCCGAAGCCCGCCTTGGCCGCGAGCCCCTGCACCTCGACGAGCAGCGGGCGCGTGCCTTCCATGAGCGCGGTGACCGCGGTGCCCGATGCGCTCGCGTGTCGATCGCCGAGGAAAAGCTCGGATGGATTGGCGACGGGAATCAGTCCGCCCGCTGTCATGCGAAAGACGCCGATCTCGTCGACGCCGCCGAAGCGGTTCTTGGTGGCACGCAGCACGCGCTGATCGAGAAATCCTTCGCCTTCGAAGTAGAGCACCGTGTCGACGATGTGCTCGAGCGTCTTCGGACCAGCAATGCCGCCGCCCTTGGTGACGTGGCCGACGACGAACACCGCCGTTCCCGACTCCTTGGCGAATCGCATGAGCCGCGCCGCGCACTCGCGCACCTGGCCGACGTTTCCCGGCGCGCCTTCGAGCTCGTTCGTGAAGATCGTCTGGATCGAGTCGACGAACATCGCCTGCGGGCGCATCGCCGATCCCGTGGCGAGGATCGTCTCGAGCTCCGTCTCGGCGATGAGCTCGACGCTCTCCGATGACTCCGCGAGGCGATCCGCGCGCAGCTTCACCTGCAGCGGCGACTCCTCGCCGGAGACGTAGAGGGCGCGATGTCCCTGCTGCGCGAGCCGCGCGGCGACCTGGAGCAGGAGCGTCGATTTTCCGATGCCTGGCTCACCGCCCACGAGCACCATCGAGCCCGGAACGATGCCGCCGCCTAGCACGAAGTCGAACTCGTTCATGCCGGTGGTCCAGCGCGGAGTGTCGGACGCGCGGAGATCGCCGAGCCGCGTGGCGGCTGCCGCGCTGCCGGCGCTAGCGAGGGTCGGGCCGGCCGCGCGCGCACGACCGGCGACGGTGGAGGGGCGCGCGGCGACGATCTCCTCGACGAGCGTGTTCCACTCGCCGCACGCGTCGCACTTTCCCGCCCACTTCGGATGCTCGGCGCCGCACTCGGTGCAGCGATAGGCGGTACGCGCCTTGCTCTTCACTACTGCTGGCGCGGCGCCGTGTAGTTCTCGAACCGCGTGTACGCCTTGTGAAAAAAGAGATTCACGAGACCGATCGGTCCGTTGCGCTGCTTGCCGACGATGACCTCGGCGCGCCCCTCGAGCGAGTTGCCATCCTTGTCCGTCGCGCCGTCGTACACCTCCTGCCGGTAGATGAACATCACGACGTCCGC
>DATHJR010000533.1:0-2976 GCA_035286525.1 Gemmatimonadaceae bacterium
GGGCGGAGCCGGTTGCGCGTACGGAGGCCGAGCTGGCGAAGCGCTACATGCGCTCGGATCTCGTGGGGAGCGGGTATCCGGTGGACCTCATGAGCTGGACACCGGAGGGGTTGCCCACGGCGGAAGTGACGCTCGATCAGCTCACGCCGCCGGTGCGCAACGTGGGCGAGGTCGCCGCCAACGCGCGCGCCTCCGGCGAGACGCAGCTTCAGTCCGTGCTAGGCGTGCCGGGCATGTTCCTGGTGCTTGCGGTGCCGCATCCGGACAGCTCGGTGACGACGGTGGTGGTCGCGCCCCGCACGCGGCTCATCGGCGCGGATCCGTTCGCGCCGCTGCTCGGGCTCGAGGACCGCGAGACGGGCGAGCCGCCGTATACCGTGGTGTTGGTGGAGGCGCAGACGGGCGACAATCTCCCGGCCACCGGCACGCGCTGGTATCGCGACGAGACCGAGATGCACGGTGATCACGTGGTCCACACTTCGCGCGGCGACATGCGCGCGCACATCGAGATCGAGCTGCGGTCGCTCGGCATCCTGATGCAGCGCGGTGCGCTCGCGGTGATGCTCGATCTCGTGATCCTGGTCGCGCTGTGGATGATCGCGGCCCTGCCGGACGGACGGGTGCTGAAGCGACTGCGCGTGCAGGTGCGCCGATGGGGCACGAGCTATCGATCGCGGCTCACCGTCGTGCTCTTCGCCTTCTTCGTGATTCCGGCACTCGTGTTCGCGCTGTGGAGCTACGAGCGGCTTCGCTCCGAGGATCGCCAGTCGCGCGACCTCGTGTTGCGCGAGGCGCTGCGCGGCATCTCCACGGACGAGGAGGCGCGTCGCGACGCATCGCTCATCGGGCACACCGACATACCGCTCCTCCTGTATCGCAACGGAGAGCTCGGCGGCGCGAGCCAGCCGCTCTTCGACGCGCTCGCGCCAATGGGTGCGTACCTTCCGCCCTCGGCGTACACGAGCCTGAGCGCCGGGCGCGAGGTGTACGCGAGCCTCATGGAAGAGGTGAACGAGGGGCCGGCGCTGTTCGGATTTCGCGTGGCGACGAGCGGGGCCGGACAGACCTACGTGATCGGGGCGCCCGCGCGAGGAACGGAGGCGATGCTCGACCAGCGACGCCACGATCTCGCGGTGCTGGTGGCCTGCGCCACAGTGCTCGGCGCGCTGGCGGCGCTCGGCCTGAGCCGCATCGCCTCGCGCTCGCTCGCCGAGCCGATCGGGGCGCTGCGCGTGGCGGCCCTCGCGATCGCGCGCGGCGATCGCGAGCCTCCGCTTGCCGCGCGCGCGCCCGACGAATTCCAGCCGGTGTTCTCCGCCTTCCGGCGAATGGCCGCCGACCTCGGCGAGAGCCGCGCGGCGCTCGAATCCGCGCAGCGCCGCACCGACGCCATCCTGCGCAACGTCGCGAGCGGCGTCGTCGCGCTCGATGCCGACGACATCGTCACGCTCGCCAATCCGCGCGCCGAGTCGATGCTCAACCGCGCGCTACCACCCGGATCGAAGGCGGAGCGATTGGGTGAGGAGACGACGAGGCGGCTGCGCGAATTCGCCGAGAGCGCGCTGGACGAGGAGGAGTTCGAGCTCACGGTACACGGACGTCAGCTGCAGGCGCGGCTGACTCGGCTCTTCGCCGGCCGCGGCGGATCCGTGCTCACGCTCGACGACATCACCGAGCTCGCGCGCGCGCAGCGTGTGCTCGCGTGGGGCGAGATGGCGCGGCAGGTGGCGCACGAGATCAAGAACCCGCTCACCCCGATCCGGCTTGGCGTGCAGCACCTGAAGCGCGCGCACGCCGACAGGCGCGCGGATTTCGATGCGATCCTCGAGACGAATGCCGGGCGCATTCTGGCGGAGATCGACCGGCTCGACGAGATCGCGCGCGGCTTCAGCCGATACGGAATGGGGCCGTCGGAGCTGGAGCTCGCGGAGCCGCTCAATGTCAGCACGATCGTGCGCGATGTGGTGGAGCTCGAGAGGCTCGGCGCGGGGGGCGTCGACTGGCAGACGGACGGCATCGCGACGGTCGTGATGGCCTACGCGCGCGAGGATGAGCTGCGCGAGGTGATGCTCAATCTGCTGGAGAACGCGCGCATCGCCGGCGCGTCGCGAGTCGAGGTGCGCGTGGATGGCGGCGGGGATCGCATCGCGATCGCGGTGCGCGACAACGGCGGGGGCATTCCTGCCAGCGTGCAGCTGCGGCTGTTCGAGCCGCATTTCTCGACGCGCACGCGGGGCAGTGGATTGGGGCTGGCGATCAGCCGACGGCTGGTCGAGAGCTGGGGCGGCGAGATCGCGATCGCCAGCGTCGAAGGCGAAGGCACGACGGTGCGCATCGTGCTGCGAGGCGGCAGTGCATAGCGCGCCCTCGCGCAATCGCGCCGGGTTATGTTCAATACCATGACGACGACGCTTCTTCCCGCGGACATCGGCGACGAGACCAACGCGCGCATCCTCGCGATCTCGGAGGATCGCATCGCGGGCTTTCTCGAGGATCCGTTCGCGGAGATCGCGCGGCTGTCGGGAGTGGGGGAGGGTGTGGTGCACGCGCGCATCGGCGCCATGCTGCGCGCAGGCACGATCAGGCGCGTGCGACAGACCTTGATGGCGACGAACCTCGCGCCTGGCGCGCTCGTCGCCTGGCGCGTGAGCGAAGAGAAGCTCGACGCGGCGTTCGAGTATTTCGTTCGCGACGATCCGTTTTCGGGACACGTTGTGATCCGCTCGACGGACGGCTCAACTCCGGGATCGAGCTACCGGCTCTGGACCACGCTCAAGGTTCCGCAGGGATACTCACGCGCGAAGCATTGCGCGCTGGTGGGCGAGCGCGTGGGCGCCGAGGCCTTTCGGGTGATGCCCGCGAAACGGCTGTTCGCACTCGGCGTCGGGCACGTGCGGCGCCGCGGCATAGCGCCGGGGTCGCGCTCCGAAGAGCCGGGTCGCGTCATGGACACGAACATCGTCGAGCTGTCGGAGC
>DATHJR010000534.1:0-7068 GCA_035286525.1 Gemmatimonadaceae bacterium
CCGAGGTGATCTTCGTCGCCAAGGATGTCGGAGAGGATGACGTAGTCATCGCCTTCCTTCATCAGGCCCATCGCGATACCGGCGACCGGCGCCTTCGTCGGAACGCCAGCGTCCATGAGTGCGAGCGAGCCGCCGCACACCGACGCCATCGACGACGATCCGTTCGACTCGAGCACATCGCTGACGATGCGAATCGTGTACGGGAACGCTGCCGCGTCGGGAAGCACGGCCTGCAACGCACGCTCGGCCAGATTGCCGTGTCCGATCTCGCGGCGGCTCGTGCCGCGCAGCGGGCGAACCTCGCCCGTGGAGAAGGGCGGGAAGTTGTAGTGTAGCATGAACGTTTTGGACTGCTCGCCCACCTCGTCGATCGAGTCGAGGCGCTGCGCATCCTTCGACGTGCCGAGCGTGACCGCGACGAGTGCCTGCGTCTGTCCGCGCGTGAAGAGCGCAGAGCCGTGCACGCGTGGCAGGAGCGACGAGTCGATCGTGATCGGACGGACATCCTTCATGCCGCGTCCATCCACGCGCTCGCCCTTGTTCAGCACCTGTCCGCGCAGGCTGTTGTACTCGGCATCATCGACGAGCGACGAGATGTCCTTCGCGTTGTCGGGATACTGCGTCGCGAGCTGCTCCGCGATCTCCTTCTTCGCCTTCTCGACGGACTCGATGCGGGCGTGCTTGTCCTTCTGATTGATCGCTTCGGTGATCTTCCCTTCCGCCAGCTTCTTGACGTTGGCGACGAGGTCGGGGGCGATCTCGGTCTTGGTCCAGTTCATCTTGGTGACGGACATCTTCGCGACCATCTCGTTCTGGATCGCGATCAGCTCCTGGATCGACTTGTGTCCGAGCGTGATGCCGGCGACGACGTCGTCTTCGGAGACTTCGAGCGCGCCGCCCTCGACCATGACGATCGAATCCTTCGAGCCCGTGATGATGATGTCGAGATCGCTATAGGCGAGCTGCGGGAAGGTCGGGTTGACGACCCACTTGTCCTGCAGGCGACCCATGCGAACGCCGGCGAGCGGTCCGTTCCATGGAATCCTGGACGACTGAAGCGCGAGGGACACCGCGAGAAGCGCGGGCACGTCGGCGTCGTTCTCCTGATCCGCGGAGATGACGTAGACGAACACCTGCACCTCGTTCTGGAATCCTTCCGGGAAGAGCGGCCGGATCGAGCGATCGATGATCCGGGCGGACAGGATCTCGTCGTCGTGCGGTCGCCCCTCGCGCTTGATGAAGCCGCCGGGGATCTTGCCCGCGGCGTAGGTACGTTCCTTGTATTCGACCGTCAGGGGGAAGAACGGCAGCGTGCTGACCTTCTCACTGACTGTGATCGCGGCAAGGACGACTGTCTCGCCGTACTGGACCAGCGCGGACCCTGCCGCTTGCTTGGCCATGCGTCCGGTCTCGACGATGAGTTTCCGGCCCGCGAAATCTCTTTCTACGCGTTGCATCATGTACTCTCTCTGGAACACAAAAGCGCGCGGGAACCCGGAATGGGCGCCCGCGCGATTGCGAGTGGTCGACGATTAATGGCGGAGTCCAAGCTCTTGAATCAGCGTACGATACCCCTCGAGCTCCGTGCGCTTCATGTAGTCGAGGAGTCGGCGGCGCTGACCGACCATCTTGAGGAGGCCCCGACGGCTATGATTGTCCTTCTTGTGCGCGCGAAAATGATCGGTGAGGTAGTTGATCCGCTCTGTCAGCAGCGCGACCTGCAGCTTCGTTGAGCCCGTGTCGGTTTCGTGAGCCTTGTACTTCTCGATGATTGGTGCTTTTGCGAACGCCATGCGGTATATTCTCCAAACGTACCAGTGCGCACAGTGCGCCTATTGCGTTGAGTCGTCATAAGTTAACGGACGTCTTGACCTCTGTAAAGGCTCCTATTGCCTGACCGCTATCTCGGCCGCCGCCTCGGCCGTTTCCGTGTCGACACGAACGTAGGGTCCGGGGGCTTTGCCTGGGTTTACAAGGGCTACGACCCCGAGCTCGACATCCCTGTCGCCATCAAGATCCTCAAGCCCCAATTCGCGGGCGAAGAGGCCTTCGAGACGCGTTTTCGCACGGAAGCCGCGACGGCTGCCAAGCTGCGCCATCCGAACATCATCCGGATTCTCGCGGTCGGGCGCGAGGAGGCCGCGGTGTATTTCGTGATGGATTTTCTCCCCACCGGGCTCGACGACCGGCTGCGGATCATGGGGACCCTTCCCGAAACCCTCCTCATCCGGCTGGGGATGGATGTGTCCGCCGCGCTCGCCTTCGCGCACCGCGAGGGCGTGATCCATCGCGACATCAAGACCGACAACGTGCTCTACGACGATCACGGCAACGCGATCGTTGCCGATTTCGGCATCGCGCGCGCCCTCTCCGGATATACGGAGCAGACGGGAACGAACATGGTCGTCGGCACGCCGCAGTACTTCTCCCCCGAACAGGCGCGCGGACAGGTGCTCGATGGCCGCGCCGACATCTACTCGCTCGGCGTCACGCTCTTCAAGGCGGCCACGGGAGTGCTGCCGTTTCAGGGAGACGACTGGTACGAGATCGCGCGCCAGCACATCGAGGAACCTGCGCCGCGACCGCGTTCGTTCAACCCGGCGCTCTCGCGCGGAATCGAGCAGGTAATTCTCAAGTGTCTCGCGAAAAATCCGGCGGAGCGGTATCCGACGGGGGACGCGCTGCACACGGAGCTCGTGCAGCTCCTGGGTCGCGCGAGCACACCCGACGGGGATCCAACGGTCGTGATGCCGACGCCTGCAGCGAGCCGCGAGGCGCTCGCCATCACGAGCCCCAAGCGGTTGCGTGCGCCACTGTCGCGCACCGTCGCGGCGGGAGCCGGGGTGCTGATTCTCATCGCCACCGGCTTCGGAGTGAACGCGATGCACCAGCGCGATGCCACGCGCGATGCGCAGCAGCAGGATTCGATCGCGGCGGCGACGCGCGCGAGCGCGGTTCCAGTTCCTTCAGTCGTGGCGCCGCCACTCCTTTTGGACACTCTCGGTCACGACTCGTTCGCTGCCGGCGCACCGCGCTCCGTGGCGCGCACGGCGACGCGAAAGACGTCTCCGAAGGCAGCCGAGCGAGTGCTTCGGGTGGTCGGGCCGGCGGATGCGACGATTACCGTCGACGGCGCGCTCGTGGGGCGCGGGACGTGGCACTCCGAATCGATCGCGTCCGGCGCACACCACGTCGTCGTCGCGCTCAATGCGCCAGCCGCGTGCGCATCGGCACAGGACGCGAAGGACGTGCGAGTGGGCGAGACCGGTACGACGACGGTTCAATTTGCACCGCGGCGATGCGGCGCCTTTTCGCTCGACGCGGCCCCTTCGGGCAGTCGATTCGTGATCTCCGTCGGTGGCCACGAGGTTGCGTCCGGCACTGTGCCGCTCAGCGCGCCCGTGCTCGTACCCGAGGGTTCGTACGCGCTGCACGTCTCGTCAAAATACTGCGCGGACTATTCGGGAACCGTGTCGATCAGCCCTTCAGCTCAGGCTCACGAACGCGTGCGACTGATCTGCCAGTAGCGCGCCGAGCACGCCTGGTCGCGCTCTAGTGCTTCGCGATGACCCCGATCATCACACCCACCACGGCGCCGATCCACAGCGTGGGCTGAGCGTACCAGCGCTTCGAGGGTCGATCGACGAGCGCCACGTGACTTGTCGTGAGCCGCGTGGTCTGGCCCGTGACGACTGCGAGCGCGAGCTTGTGCTCCGCGTCCACACTGAGAATGACGAATCGCGCGACGAGCGCGTCGTGCCGCATCGGATCAACGGCAATCCCCCTCTGGCCGACGCGCAGCCACTCGTGCTTATCCGTCGAGATCGACACGGTGCTGTCCCCGACAGTCACGATCTCGAAGCGATACGCCGTCTCCTGCGCCCGCGCGCGCGAGGGCACACACACCAATGCCAGCGTCACAAGCCCGAACGTGAGGGCAAACCCAGCTTTCACAGGTGGAAGATCCGCCGCACCAGAGACGATATATCGTTGAACGTCACGATCGAGAAGAGCAGCACGATCGCCGAGAGTCCGCCGTAGAACAGCAGCACGCGCGTGCGAGCAGCGAGCGTGCCGCCTTTGATCGCCTCGGCGAGCATGATCAGGATCTGTCCGCCGTCGAGAATCGGAATGGGCACCAGGTTCACGACGGCCAGATTGATGCTCAAGAGCGCCAGCAGCGAAAGGAGCGCGGTCCATCCGAGCTGCGCTGCCTGCCGCGCCTGGTCCCCGACGCCAATCGGCCCGCTCAGCCCCCTCACGGACTGATGCCCGGTGATGAGCCCGCGCAGCGTGTGCACGATGACTCCCGCGTTCGCCCACGTCGTGAGCCACGCGCCCTTGATCGCGACGCCGGTGGAGATCGGATGCCGCGTGCCGAGATCCTTGAGGCCAGCGCCAATCTTGCCAACGACGGTGTCTCGCTGCGTGATCACGTTGACATCCGGTGTCGAATCGGGCGTGACGGGCAGGTCAATGGTGCTGCCGCTCCGGCGAACGCTCAGCGTCAGTGGCCTGCCCGGCGATGCCTCGATCTGTCTCACGAGTCCGAACCAGCCGCGAACCGGAACTCCATTCACGGCGGTGACGCTGTCGCCGACCTTCAGCCCCGCGCGCTCGGCGGCGTGTCCCGACACCACCTGTCCGACGACGGCGGGAAGATACGGACGCAGCACCGCGCTTGCGATCGTGACGCGCGAGTGCGCGCCAGAATCCTGCACGGGGATCGTCGTCGTACCGCGATTCGTTTGAATCACGAGCGTCGGCGCCGAGTCGGTGGCGATGTGCTCGCTCACATCGTTCCAGTTCTGCACCGCGTGCCCGTCGACGGCCAGCACCGTGTCGCCGGGAGCAAGCGATCGAAACGCGCTATCGCCAGGCTGCACGCCGGCGACATCTCCGATCTCGCGCGTCTGGTACACGATCTCGCCCGCGGTGATGAAGATTCCCGCAATGATCAGGAATCCAAGCACGAAGTTCATCGTCACGCCGGCCAGCATGATGAACAGCCGCGCGATGAGCGGCTTCGATTCGAGCCAGCGATTCTCCGGCACCGGCCTGGGCCCGAACGGAGCCATGCCGTTCGGATCGTAGTAGCGAACCGGTTTCGCCTGGGGCACGATCGCCGGCGCGCCATTCGCGCCCGCGCCGGCCGCAGGCGCCTCGCTTCCACCCTCGAGGAACGCCATCGACTCGTCCTCGCGCGACGCCATGCGCACGTATCCGCCGAGCGGCAGCGCCGCGAGGATGTACTCGGTCTCGCCCCACTTGTGGCTCCAGAGCGCGGGCCCGAACCCGATCGAGAACCGTGGCGCGTAGACGCCGGTCAGCTTCGCGGCAATGAAGTGCCCGAGCTCGTGAACGAAAATCACGATCCCGAACACGAATACGATGGCGGCGGGGGTGCGAAGCCACTCTAGCATGCGAACATCTCCAAGACGTGTCGTCGTGCCGCGGCATCGGCGTGCATCACTGCCGCACGCGTGTCGGCCGGTTCATCGCCGTGGGCTGCGAGCGCGCTCTCGATCGCGCGCGCGACGTCCATGAATCTTAGGCGATTGTCGAGAAAAAGGCTCACGGCCTGCTCGTTCGCTGCGTTGAATACTGCAGGAGCCGCGCCGCCCCGTTTTCCCGCTGCGAGGCCGAGTGCAAGCGCCGGGAAGTCAGCGGTGCGTACTCGCTCGAACGTGAGTGCCGGCCACGCCACCGGATCGAACCGGGGCATCGCATCATCCGAGACGCGATCCGGATGCGTGAGCGCGTACAGCACCGGCAGCTCCATGCTGGGAGTTCCCATCTGCGCGAGCACGCTCCCATCCACGAACTCCACGAACGAGTGCACGATGCTCTGCGGATGCACCACGACCTCGATTTGATCGTACGAGAGTCCGAAGAGGAAGTGTGCCTCGATGACCTCGAGGGCCTTGTTGGCGAGCGTCGCGCTGTCGATCGAGATCTTGCGACCCATGCGCCAGGTCGGATGCTGCAGCGCGTCGGCGATGGTCGCTGTTGCGAGCCGCTCCGGCGCCCACTCGCGGAACGGGCCACCCGATGCGGTGAGCACGAGCCGCCGCACGTCCGTGCCCGAGCGACCGGCGAGACACTGAAGGATCGCGCTATGCTCGCTGTCCACCGGCACGAGCTCGCCGCCGCCGATCCTGCACGCCTCGGCCACGAGCGAGCCTGCCATCACCAGCGTTTCCTTGTTCGCGAGCGCGACGCGTTTCCCCGCGCTCACCGCAGCCAGCGTTGCATCGAGCCCCGCCGCGCCGACGATCGCGTTGATCACGATCGAAACGTCCGCACGCGTCGCCGCCTCGACGAGACACTGCACGCCCTCGACCCACCCGGGATGCGGGGTCGCGCCGTTGGTGCACACGCCCACGTAGGCAGGGCGGAATTCCGACGCCTGCATGGCCAGCAGCTCCGTGTTCGCGAACGCGGTGAGTGCCGCCACGCGGAAGCGGTCGCGATGACGCGCGAGCACGCGCAGCGCCGTCGTACCGACCGAGCCGGTCGAGCCGAGCACTGCGACGCCGCGGGTGGTCATCGGTTCACGAAGAGGAGCACATGCGGAAAGGTGAACAGAAAGTACGCAACCGGGAGGGCAAACAGCATTCCGTCGATCCGATCGAGCATTCCGCCGTGTCCCGGGATCAAGTGCGAGCTGTCCTTCACGCCACCTTCCCGCTTGAGCAGCGACTCCACCAGGTCACCGATCTGCACCGAAGCGCTGATTGCCGCGCCCAGCAGAATCGCGACGCCCGTGCGGAGCCCGAGGCTCGCGTACGGCACGAGCACCCAGTGCGCGTACGCCCAGCTAGCGAGCATGCAAAACAGCAGCGCGCCGAGCGCGCCCGCTCTCGTTTTTCCCGGGCTCACGGACGGCATCAGCTTGGTGCGCCCGAGCGCCCGCCCCACGAAAAAGCCCGCGGTATCGGAGATCCACGTGAGGACGAACGGATAGAACACGAGCACGCTGCCCGCGCGCGCCGTCACCACGTAGTTGTGATAGCGGAGCGCGTACGCGAACGATAGGAAGCCGGCTGTATAGAGCACCCCGAGCAG
>DATHJR010000535.1:0-11890 GCA_035286525.1 Gemmatimonadaceae bacterium
CGTCCAGCATCGGATCGAACGTCCCGATCCGCTCGAAGAGCCGTCGGCGGAACGCCATATTGGCTCCCGTGCCGAACCTTCCCGCTCCGTGGTGGCTTCCGGCGACATTCCACGCGCGCGAGAAGCCGCGGCCGAAACCTCCGTAGTTCTCGAAATCCTGGTGCGCGGCGGTTTCCAATTCGAACGGGACGACGAGCCCCGTCACCGCGTGCACGTGTGGCGCGTCGGCGAAGATGTCGGCGAGGGCGCCCGTCCACCCCGCGTCCACGATCACATCGTCGTCGGTGAACGCGATGATCTCGCTCCGCGCCTCTGCGATCGCGCGATTGCGCGCCCAGTCGAGCCCCGGCCGCGGCTCTCGAACGTAGCGCATCTGCGGGTAGCGCTCGCGCACGAGCCGCTCCGTCGCATCGCTCGACGGCGCATTGTCAACGACGAGCACCTCGGACGCAGGCATCGCGAGCCGAGCGATGGAGGCGAGGCACAGATCGAGCTCGTCGGGCCGATCGCGCGTACACACGGCTACCGATATCGCCGGTCGTACGCGCGAAACGCGCTGCGGCTCGAATGCGAGGAGCTCGCGAATGTCCAATGCATTGTCGGTGAGCGGCTCGCCCACGCGACGATACACGAGCTCGCGCACAATAGGCTCGAGCAGGTCGCGCCGCGCCGCCGATACCAGAGTGTGCGCATCGCAGTGCCCGTCGACGACGGGAACCGTGGTCCAGCCAAGCGGCGTGCCGCCCAGGCGGACGAGCAGCTTCGCCGATTCGTAGCCATCAAGGTGCGAGAGCCCCTCGATGGGTTCGAGGAGCTCGAGATCGGTAACCTTGATCGGTCGTGCAGTGCCTGCTCGAATGGCCTCGTCCTGCGCCGTTGGCGCTTCGCGTGTCAGGTGCAAGACTGCAATTCGTGATGCTGCGCAACACTCCGCCGGATTGCCGAGCGATGCGGCGATCGTCCTCATGCGGAGGACCAAGGGCAATATAGTCCGCGCGGGCTCGGAGCATCCGTTCGTCTAGGCATCGCTCGGGCGCCGGCTTAGTTTGCGCGAGCATGCCGTACCAAATATGGGGTATTCCTTGACGCCTGCAGCCGATGGTCTCGCCGAAAGCGCCGCCGACGAGTCGCTCGAATCGCCCCAGGTCGACGAGGTGCCGCCGACGTACGGCGAGGACTTGCGCGAGGCCGCAGTCGAGCTGTGGCGCTTCCGCGAAATGCTCTACCAGCTCACGCTCAGAGACGTGCGAATCCGCTACAAGCAGGCCGTGATCGGATTCGGATGGGCGCTCCTCATGCCGTCGCTCGTGGTGCTGTCCGGCTGCCTCGTGCGCTACGCCATGTCGCGCACCAGCGGTTCTCCGCTCGACCTCGCGGACGTCGCGTCGATCTCGGTGAAGGCGCTCCCGTGGTCGTTCTTCGTCGGCACGATCAGCTTCGCGACGGGAAGTCTCACGGGGAATCTGCAGCTCGTGAGCAAGGTCTACTTTCCGCGCGCCGTGCTGCCCCTCGCCGCGACGATCGGCCAGGCGTTCGATGCGGCGATCGGCACGGTCGTGCTGGCAGTCGCGCTCCCGTTCCTTGGCGTACGTCCATCGGCGGCTCTGCTCTGGGTGCCGGTGCTCGCTCTGCTGCTCTTCCTGTTCACGGTCGCGTCGAGCCTCTTTCTCAGTTGCGCGAATCTCTTCTTTCGCGACGTGAAGTATCTGGTGCAGGTGATGCTCACGTTCGGCATCTTCTTCACGCCTGTGTTCTTCGACCCAGCGCTGATGGGACAGAAGATAAACCGGCTGCTGATGCTGAATCCCTTGTCACCGATTCTCGAGGGGTTCAGCCTCGCCATCGTGCATCAGCACAATCTGCTGCTGCCGCTCGTGGCGCCGGATGGCGCGACGATCTGGACCCCCGGCTATCTGGTGTACGCCGCGGTCTGGGCGATTGTCGGTCTCGTCGCGAGCGCGATGATCTTCCATCGGTCGGAGTTCGTCTTTGCCGAATACATCTGAGCGGCCGTGAGCGACGCCTCCGTTTCCTTTCGACGCGTGTGGAAGAAGTTTCGCTATGGCGAGGTGCACAACAGCCTGCGCGACCTGATTCCCGCGCTCACTCGGCGCCTCATCGGGAAGGGCGCGCCGCCAAGGCACGAGCTCAATTCCGGCGACTTCTGGGCGCTGCGTGATGTGTCATTTGAGGTGCGTCCCGGTGAGGCGATTGGAATCATCGGACCGAACGGGGCGGGGAAGTCCACCGTTCTCAAGCTGCTCACCCGAATCGTGCGCCCCACGCGCGGGGGATGCACGGTGCGCGGACGAATCGGTGCGCTGATCGAGCTGTCGGCCGGCTTCCATCCCGATCTCACCGGACGGGAGAATGTGTTCCTCCAGGGCTCGATCATGGGCATGCACCGCCGCGAGATCGCGGGCAAGTTCGACGAGATCGTGGAGTTCGCCGGCATCCCCGATTTCATCGACACGCCCGTCAAGCGCTACTCGAATGGAATGCACGCGCGCTTGGGATTCGCCATCGCGGCGCACCTCGATCCGGACGTGCTGATCATCGACGAGGTGCTCGCGGTGGGCGATGCCGCCTTTCAGCAGAAGGCCTTCGGCCGCATCGCGGAGATGCGCGAACGCCAGGTGCCGTTGGTCGTCGTGTCGCACCAGCTCGATCGCATCGCCCAACTGTGCACGAAGGCGATCCTGCTGAATCGCGGACGGGTGGTGCACAGCGGCTCGGCGCGCGACACGATCGCGGCCTATGTTGGCGCGACGGAGAGCACTGCCGATGCGGTTGCGAGCGACTCCGCGGTTCGCATCGCCTCGATGCACGTCGCGGGTCCTGCGGAGCCGCCGTCCGGAAGCACGATCACGGTGACGATCACCGGCACCGTGCGCCCGCACTGGACCGGCACGCGCGAGGCCGTGATGCTGCGCGTCACGTCGGGAGAGACGGGCCAGGTGGTGTACTCCACCGACACCGCGGTGTGCGGAGTGCCGATGCCGTGGGGCGGCCCGTTCACGCTCGAGGTGGATCTCCAGCTGAACGTGCCCTCGAACGTCTATACGATTCAGTCGCTGGTGTGGGACACGCTCACCTCGCGCGAAGTCTTTCCCGGCCCCAGCGCGCAGCTGCGCGTTCGCGAAAGCATCGGTTTCGCGGGTACGGCGCAGATGAATCCGAAACTCCGGCTTCGCGAGGGAGACGAGGCGGCGGCGCAGCGGGATGCCACCGCGCCCATCGTGTGAGCGACGCCGCAGTGCAGCCAGCCGAGCCACAGCTTTCGCTCATCGTCTGCACGCGCGACCGGGCGGAGAAGCTGGATGCGTTCTTCGAGGCGATCTGCCGCCAGCGCGCGCGCGCCGCGTGGGAACTGGTGATCGTCGACAACGGATCGACGGATGAGACGCCTGCCCGCCTGCCGGTGCTCGCGCGGGAGGCCGGCGTTGCGGTGACGATCGTGCGCGAGCCCCGACCTGGACTCGGGCGCGCGCGCAATGCGGGCATCCGGCGCGCTCGAGGCGCGCTACTCGCATTCACGGACGACGACTGCTATCCCGCGGCCGACTACGTGGATGCGGTCGTGCGCGCGTTCTCTGATTCCTCGCTCGATTTCCTGGGCGGCAGGATCCTGCTGCACGATGAAGGCGATCATCCCATCACGATTCGGGTCGACAGCGCTCCAATCGCGATCCCTCCCTGCAGCGTGGTGCCCACGGGGTTGGTTCAGGGCGCAAACATGGCATTTCGGCGCGCGGTGCTCGAGCGCATCGGCGGCTTCGACGACGCCCTGGGTCCGGGCACGCCATTCTGCAACGACGATGTCGATGCCGTCGCGCGCGCATCGGCGGCGGGATTCGCGGGTCGATTCGTGCCGGAGCCCGTGGTCTACCATCATCACGGCCGTCGCGATCCCGCATCTGTAGCCGCGCTCTGGCGCACGTACGATCGCGGCCGCGGCGCATACTACGCGAAGTGCATTCTCGATCTGCCGATACGCGGACGCGTCGCGCGCTACTGGTGGCAGAGCGTCGGCGTCGAGAAGCCAGGCGCAACGATGCGTGAGATCGAGGGCGCACTCGACTACCTTCTGCGCCGTCTCACGCGGCGGCTCGCCTGAGCGCATGCTCGTCACCGTCGCCATCTGCACTCGCAATCGATGCGACGCCCTGGAGCGAACGCTGCGCTCGCTCGCGGCTGTTGTCGTGCCGGCTGGGCTGAGCTGGGAGATTCTCGTCGTCGACAACGGCTCGAGCGACGAGACGATGGGCACGATCGCGAAGCTGGCGACGGCGCTGCCCGTGCGCGCGCTGGTGGAGGCTCGCGTTGGCCTCTCGGACGCGCGCAACGCTGCAGTTGCCGCGGCGCGCGGCGAGTACATCCTCTGGATCGACGACGATGTGCTGGTCGACTCCCAATGGCTCGCTGCATATCACGATGCGTTTAGCGAGTGGCCGGACGCCGCATTCTTCGGCGGACCGATCGTGCCGCTGTTCGAGGGCGACCCGCCGCCGTGGCTCACCCGTGCGCTCCCCCACGTCGGCAACGCGTATGCCGCCATCGATCTTGGCAGCGCGCCGGTCGCGCTCACCGAAAGTACGCTGCCGTTCGGCGCGAATCTCGTGGTACGTATGGCGGAGCAGCGACAGTGCGCATACGATCCGGCGCTCGGGCGCCGCGACAGCCTGATGTACGCAGGCGAGGAGTGGGCAGTGCTTCAGGAACTATTGAGGCGCGGTGCGTCCGGGCGATGGGTGCCGGCCGCGCGAATCCGCCACGTGATTCCGGCCGCCCGACAGAGCGTGCGATATCTTCGACGATACTATACAGGCAACGGATTCTCTCTCGCGCGGCACCGGCATGTTCCGGGCGAGAAGACACTGTTCGGCCGTCCGCGCTGGGCGTGGCGCGAGGCAGTGACGCAGGAGCTGGCGTATCGCGTGCGTCGCCTCTATGCGCCGTCCGATGTCTGGAGCCCGCATCTGAAACGGGCGAGTATTGCCTGGGGGCTCGTGCGCACGCCGCGCACGCCCGCGAACCTCAGTTGACTTCGTCGTATGGCGGCGGGAGATAGTCCGGCAGCGGCGCGCGAGCGCCGCTCGAGCCGAACCGGTAGTCGAGCGCGGGGCGGAGCACGCGCCGGACTGGCGGCGACAGCTGCTCCCACACGTCGGCGAGACCAAGCCACGGTTTCCACGCATATCGCAGGCGGCGCATCCAACGACGGTAGGTCTTCGCGCTTCCCGGAACGAGAACGTGCACCTCAAGCGCCGCGCGCAACTGGACGTCGTTGCGGTCCCACCACGCGCTCCGCAAGCCGTCCTCCCACGCGATCAGCATCTGCGCCTCGAGCTGCTTAACGAATGCCGGCGAATCGTTGGCTCTCGCGTCGAGCCAAAATTGATGCTTCACCTGCCATCGTCCGTGCAACATGTCCGTCAAGTTCCGCGACGCCTGGCTCGGGTGCACGCGATAGCCGGCCGTGACGCCGTTCGTGCACACGAACAGGTAGCGTCGAGCCAGCCGAAGCCAGAGGTCGTAGTCCTCCGAAAAGCGAAAGGAAGTGTTGTAGCCGCCGACGCGAAGGAGTGCCTCGCGACGAACGACCGCGGACGATTGCGCGACGATGTTTTCCTCGATCAGTCGCCAGAAGATGTTGATGGGCGGACCTTCGGGCAGCTGCTCGGGGGAAACGCGATCGTCATCGCCGAATCGTAGAATGCGCGAAAACGCCACCGAGCTCTGCGGAAAGAGCTCGAGGAGCGCCGTCATGTCGCCGATGTGCGCCGGCATCCAATAGTCGTCGGCATCAAGAAACGCGATGATCTCACCGCTGCAGGCAGCGATTCCGCGGTTGCGGGAGGCGCCGGGCCCCACGTTCTCCTCGAGCGAGAGACATCTCACGCCTGCGCGCCGCGCGATGTCGGCCGAGTCGTCGGTCGAGCCGTCATCCACCACAATGACCTCGTCAACCGGACGCGTCTGTTCCCGCACCGACGTCAGCGCCTGCTCGAGAAATCGCGCGCCGTTGTAGCAGGGAATGACAACACTGATGCGTTGTGGCGTCACCAGGATCTCGATCGGAGGTGTGGTGAGTAGCAAGAATGCCAGCGTGAATGCTACGCGATGAACCGAGCCGTACAACCACAGGCAATTCGTATGCTTCGTGCTTCGGGAATCACGTGGATCGACGAACTGATACGACGTACAGCACGCCAGCAGCGGCATCGAGCTTCGGGCCAGCTTCTTCCCTTTCGGAACCCCACCCGCCCCGCGCCTGAGTCCCGCACGGCGCGGAATACCGCGGGGTGCCAAAAGGAGATAGGTTCATAGCGCGCGAAACGGCTACGCGCCGCCTCCGCGAGCATCCTCTTCATCGGCAAACATTCCGAGAGCAGATCACATGCGCAAGTTCGCGAACATCCTCGAGACCATCGGCAACACGCCCATCGTCCGCATCAACAAGCTGGCGCCGCCGGGCGTAAATCTCTTTGTGAAGGTCGAAGCCTTCAATCCGCTCGGCTCGGTGAAGGACCGCCTCGCGCTCGGCGTCATCGAGGATGCCGAGCGCAGGGGGACGCTCAAGCCCGGGCAAACGGTGATCGAGGCGACGAGCGGCAATACCGGCATTGGCCTCGCCATGGTGTGCGCGCAGAAGGGCTATCCGCTCGTCGTGACGATGGCAGAGAGCTTCAGCGTGGAGCGCCGCAGGCTGATGCGCTTCCTCGGCGCCAAGGTCGTCATCACGCCGGCGGCGGAGCGAGGCACGGGGATGGTGAAGAAGGCCGTCGAGCTGGCCGAAGCGCACGGCTGGTTCCTGACGAGACAGTTCACGAACGAGGCGAACGCGGACATCCACTCGCGCACGACCGCGCGCGAGATCATCGACGCGTTTGGGGGCGAGCCGCTCGATTACTGGGTGACGGGATTCGGAACGGGCGGCACGCTCAAGGGTGTCGCCCGCGTTCTCGCGAAGGAGCGGCCTGAGACGAAGATCGTCGTCTGCGAGCCGGTGGATGCGCCGATGCTGACGAGCGGAACGAAGCAGGAGCGACTGCCGGACGGTTCCGCTGTCTCGAGCCATCCCTCCTGGAAGCCGCATCCGCTGCAGGGATGGAGCCCGGACTTCATACCGAAGCTCGCGGCTGACGCGGTGGACACGGGAGTGATCGATCGCGTGCTCACGGTCTCTGGGCCCGACGCGATGCGCTGGAGCAAGGAGCTCGCGCAGAAGGAGGGAATCTTCTGCGGCACCACATCCGGCGGCACGTTCGCCGGCGCGCTGCAGGTATGCAAGGACGCGCCGAAAGGAACGACGGTGCTTTGCATGCTTCCCGATACCGGCGAGCGCTATCTCAGCACGCCGCTATTCGCGGACATCCCGGTGGACATGACGGAGGAGGAGATCAAGATCGCGAACTCTACGGCGGGCGCGCGCCTAGCCCAGGCGCCGGCCTGAGCGACTGACGTGCACACCATCAAAGTCATCGCAGGCGGCACCTCTAGGGCGACGCGACGCGCGATCCGTGACGCGGATGGAGGCGGAACCGTCCCTGAGTGGATACTCCAACCTCCCCATTCTCAGGAAACACTCGCATGCGTCTTCTCGCGCGCATCAATATCGCGGCGTCCTTGGCGACAGTCGTTCTGACCGCGGCGTGCAGCGACAGCTCCGGGCCCAGCGCCGCGGACCAGGCGACCGCGATCGCGGCGCGCTTCGATTCGATCTACGTTGATGCAACGGCGCAGAGCAACGGCGGCGCCAACGCGTACGTGTCGCGGGCGGGGATCGCGTCGCTGCTCGAGGTTCCCCCGGCGTTTGGTGCGATCCCATCGACGATCACCGTGACCACCGCGAGCGGGAGCGAGAGCTGGAAGGGATTCGAGTTCGTCGACCTCACGCCCTCCGGCACGGATTCCAACTTCGTGCTCCTTGCCTACAGGGAAGAGGCAGCGCACACCGTTCTCGCGGTGATCTTCGACAGCACCGGCGCGCCATATCTCGCCGGGCTCATTACCGGCGACACGCTGTCGGCGTCGCCAGACTCCGGCAGCGCCGCGACGACGCTCGTTTCCGTGGGTGCGGCGTGCCGTACGCCACCGAGCTCGCTGACCAACCCCGAGTTCGACACTCCGTTCGCCTCCTCGTGCTCACTGGCGACGTTCCGTACTTCGTTGACTCTGCAGTTTCCCTCCTCGCCCGGCATCGAAGCCGCGCTCGCGAGTCTCACCTTCGCACCCACGGCCGTCAACGGAATTCGTGTGGTGGATCCGCTCACGGGGAGACGGGTCAACTCGCTGTTGCACGCGCTTCGCAGTGCCAAGCGGCTGTAATCAAGGGGCAGCCGGCGTCATCGTTCGCATCGCGATTGATGACGCCGATCCCGTCGCGCTAGCCGCTCACCCGCTGGGACGGACGTTGCCAAATCGGGTGTGAGGGGCGTTTTTTACGGAGGCGCACGTCATGCAGTGTACTCGCGCGTGTCGCACGCGGAGCACTGCGTGCCGGCGCCTTTTCTCACGCCCCTGGAGTGTATCGCACATGCATCTTTCGACTCGTCTCTTTTTCGCTGCAGCCATTGTCGCGACCATCGCCGCGTGTGGCGGCAGCTCGACAGGACCAGATGGCGGCGGAGGCCACACGCCGGGAACGCTCGCACAGCACTTCGACACGCTGTATCAGCACGCCAAGGCATCCAGTGTCAGTGACGCGAACTTCACCTTCCGCGCGCAGGCACTGTCGAACCTGGAGCTCGGCGCCGCCTTCGGTGCGGCCCCCACCACCATCACGGTCACAACCTCCAGCGGCACCGAGCAGTGGAAGGGCTTCGTGTTCGAAGAGCTGCACGACAGCAGCGGCGTGGTGGACTCTGCCACGTTCATCGTTGCATACCGCGACTCGCTCGTGCACACGATGGTTCTCAGCGGATTCCTCGCCAACGGCACGTCACTCGGCAGTTTCCTGCTTGCCAACGACACGCTGGGGATATCGAGCAGTTCGCGTACACAGAGCGCGTCGCTGACATCCGTCGGAAGCAGCTGCCCCGCTCCGATCTCCGGACTCGTGAACCCCATCATCGCGGCTGGCGAGACCACGACCTGCACGTCGGCGCAATTCGATGCCGCGCTCGCGCTGGGCTTTCCGGCAACGACTGGCGTGGACGCCGCGCTCACGGCCGTGTCATTTCCCACGACGTCGATCGCGGGCGAGCGATTCGTCGATGCGGGAACGCCAGGATCGCGGGTTGGGCTCGCGTCGCTGCTCCGTCGCAGACTGAAGACGAACTACTGAGCAGACGCGACGAGGGGCGCACCTTCCGAACGTCTGATTCTCGAACGAGCGAAGCGCGACTACCTCTCGTCGCTTCGCTTCTTCGCGAGCGTGAGCGATGCGGAGCGCCGAACGCGGGCCGGCTCCTCGCGCGATGGTGCCGCTTCGATCGCCTGCGCCAACTCCGCAGCGCCGTGCCCGTAGTTGGTCTCCACCGCGCGCCTCGCGGCGTCCGGATCGCCCGCGCGCAGCGCGCGAATGATCGCCTCGTGCTCGGCAACGGCATCCGTGATGCGCTTTGGCAGAAGCAGCGTAGCGTAGACGCGATTGTAGCGTTCCGCCTGCGGCTTTACGACGTCGAGGAGTGCGAGCAGGCGCGGGCCCGCGGCCGCATGCGTGCACGCGTGGTGAAAGGCCGCGTCGATGTCGCGTAGCCGATCATGCGATGGGCTCGGTGCCGCGCCCTCGCGACGCATCGCTTCGTTCAGCGACATCAGCTCCGCCACGAGCTCGAGACGACGATCCGTCGCGAGCCGGGCGGCCGCGGCCGCCGCGTGCCCTTCGTGAAGCGCCACCAGTGCGCAGAGCTCATCCGCGTCGCTGTCGACCAGCGGAGCGACAACGGGGCGTGCGTGGCGGAATCCATCCGGCGTCACGACGTACCCTTCCTGCTGCAGACGCTGAATCGCATCGCGAATCGGCGTCCGGCTCACCCGGTACTGGAGTGCGAGCTGGTCCTCGATGAGCCGAGTGTCCGGCGCGAGCCGCCCTTCGTTGATCGCGTCCCGAAGCGCGCGATACACTCGCATCCCCTCGGCCCGTCGTGCAGACTTCGCGCGCGGCGCAACCGCAAGAGGTCGAGCGGACGGATTCGGAATATCCGCAACTAGCGGTCGAACGCTCATCGGGCGCGCCGTTGGTCTGAAGATGAGGGTGCGCCCACGCCGAGCCGAGGCGCGCTCCGGGCGGCTGTCGAGTGCCCAATGATACTATTCACAATGGAGCCCGGACAGGGGAGACTGTACACCCATGTGGTTGACCCGAACGATGTATGTGACGCTTTCTTCCACTCGTGATGACAAGGATTCGCTGGGCCGGCACGATCGCGCAGTGAGAGGCCCGCGGCGTGACTGACCCATCCGACAGACAGTTACCCATCGAGCCAGGCGCTGTTCCAGTTGCACCTGGGCTCGAAGTCGCACTCGAGAGTACAAGAGAATACGGTAGCTTTCGCGCTCCGCCGGAGTATGTGGCGGTCGATCGCCGCACGATGGGCGTCTGTGCCGGCGCCGTCCTGGTGGCGATCGGTGCGGCCCTCGCCGCGCAGGTGTTGATCCGCCTGATTGGCCTCGTCACCAACGCGACGTTTTATGGCAGACTC
Source organism: Gemmatimonadaceae bacterium (assembly GCA_035286525.1). Lineage (GTDB taxonomy): Bacteria > Gemmatimonadota > Gemmatimonadetes > Gemmatimonadales > Gemmatimonadaceae > FEN-1250. The sequence continues at coordinate 10,650 of DATHJR010000535.1, forward strand.
TCCTCCGAGTTTGTGGCGCCGCGTCTCGGCACGCACAATCCGCTGCTAATCATCGCCATCCCGGTAGGTGGCGCGATCATCGTCGGAATGATGGCGCGCTACGGCTCGGCGGCGATTCGCGGACACGGGATACCCGAGGTGATGGAGCGCGTGCTCTACGGCGAGAGTCGCATTCCCGCGCGAGTGCTCTTTCTCAAGCCGATCTCCGCCGCGATCGCGATCGGAACCGGCGGTCCGTTCGGCGCGGAAGGGCCGATCATCGCAACGGGCGGGGCCCTAGGCTCGCTCGCTGGACAGGTGGTTCGTATCACAGCCGACGAGCGGAAGACGTTGCTTGCCGCCGGCGCCGCGGCTGGTATGGCAGCAACGTTCGGCAGTCCCGTGAGCGCCGTCCTGCTTGCAGTGGAGCTGCTCCTGTTCGAGTATCGCCCGCGCTCGCTCATTCCGGTGGCGCTTGCCGCCGCCGTCGCCACCGGCATTCGCGTGGCGTTCAGCGGCACGGCGCCGATCTTCGCGATCGCACCGCTCGCCCAGCCGAGCGGTGCCGCGCTCGTTGCATACGCGGTGCTGGGGCTCATCATTGGCGTCTGCGCTGTCGGCATCACACGCTTCTCGTACGGCGTCGAGGACGTATTCGAGAAGCTGGGAGAGCGCCTGCACATTCACTGGATGTGGTGGCCCGCGCTCGGTGCGATCGTCGTTGGCGTGGTGGGCATCATCTCCCCGCGCACGCTGGGTGTGGGATATGAGAACATCACGGATCTGCTCTCGGGCGCAATCGTCGGGCGAGCGCTGCTCGTGCTGGTCGCGCTCAAGCTCATTTCCTGGGCAGTCTATCTCGGAAGCGGGACGTCGGGCGGGACAATGGCACCGCTGTTCACCATCGGCGCCGGCGTCGGCGCGTGGATCGGCGAACAGTGCGCGGTATTCGCACCCTGGCTGGGCGTGGACGCGCACGTGGCGGGACTCGTGGGCATGGCCGCGATCTTCGCGGGCGCGTCCCACGCCCTGCTCACCTCAGTCGTGCTTGCGTTCGAGACCACGCGGCAGCCGCTCGGACTGCTGCCCCTTCTCGCAGGATGCACGGCGTCGTATCTCATCGCGCTGCTGCTCAATCGCCACTCGATCATGACGGAGAAGCTCGCGCGTCGCGGTGCGAGTCTACGCACCGACTACGCCGTCGACTTCCTTGGCCAGATTTTCGTGCGTGACGTCGCCACGCGCGATGTCGTGACGCTCCG
>DATHJR010000536.1:0-4062 GCA_035286525.1 Gemmatimonadaceae bacterium
GTAGTGGTCGGTGCCGGTGTATACCTTGGCGTTCAGGTAGAGCTTGGCGAGGAGCATCGCGACGGCACCCTGATCGGCACGACCGTACTGGCCGGCGTGGGCGGCCGGCAGATCGGCGTTGAGGTCGTTGAGCTCAGTCACGATGAAGGTGTAGATGTCTGCGCGCGTCGACTGCTCCGGCGGAGTGGTGCCGAGCGGGAAGTCTTCCTTGACGAGTGGAATGTCTCCGAACAGGTCGATGCCGTGCCAGTAGCTGAGGGCGCGAAGGAAGCGCGCCTCTGCGCGGTACTGCTTGATGGTCGCCTGAAGCGCCGGGCTCACACCACGCGAGCTGAGCTGCGCATCCGTTGTCTGACGCAGAAACTCGTTGACCAACCCTACCTGGAAGAACACACGGTAGTACATGTCCACGAGAAACTGATTCGTCGACGACCAGAGCTGCGTGTTGAGCTCCTGAACGCCCTGATCGTTCCAGGCGATCGCCGTCTCGTCAGTGGGCAACTCCTCCATCTGCCAGAGCAGCCGGATGTATTGCGAGAAGCCCTCGTCGGGCGTGGTGAGGTCGGGCAGTCCGGCGGGACCCTGCTGGCCGGTGAGCTGAAGGCCGCCGTAGATCTTGGCCATGTACTGCTTGTACGAATTCGTGTCGCTGAAGGCCTTCGAGCTTCCGATTGTGCTCTTGGGCAGCTCCGTGAGATCCGTGCAGCTTGCCGAAGCAAGCGAAACGAACGCCGCGCCAAGGATGATTCGAGAGGTCCGGTTCATAGTGGTTTCCGTCTCGTCAGTGAATGAATGGAGCGCGCGCGCTCAGAAGTTGATTCCCGCGCCGACCAGATACGTGCGCGAGCGTGGGTAGATGTTGTTGTCGATCCCGAAATTCGATGTGAAGCCGACGACCGATGCCTCTGGATCGACGCCATCGTATCCCGTGATAGTGAACACGTTCTGCACGGTCCCGAACAGGCGCAGCGACTTGAACGAGCCGAAGTGCGGGAAGGTGTAGCCGAGCGTGATGTTGTCCATGCGCAGGAACGACGCGTTCTGGACGTACACGTCGGAGAAATATTGAGGATTGATGAAGTTGGTCTGGAATACCGACGTCGAGAGATTGTTGGGCGGTATGGATCCCTGCACCGCGCTGTAGTGGCCGAGATTCGAGGCGACGTTGTTGTAGACGTAGTTCCCGACATGAGCGCGCATCGTGTAGCTCATATCGAACTTGTGCCAGCTCATCTGCGACGACTGCCCGAAGATCCAGGTTGGGAACGGGCTCTTGTACGGCCTCAGGTCATTCTGATTGATGATGCCGTCGCCGTTCTGATCCACGTACAACGCGGTGTCGGGCAGGTCGGCGGTGGCACCGGACGGATTAACGGCCTTGTGTTGGTACACGAAGAACGAGTTGACCGGAAGGCCCGGCTCCAGAACCTGGATCTTGCTTCCTACCCCTCCCGAGATGGCGCCGATCTGAATCTGGGTCGTGCCGTTGCCATAGAGGCTCAGGAGCTTGTTGTGATTCGTCGAGGCGTTGATGTTGGCGATCCAGACGAAGTCCTCGCCCTTCCCATCCTTGATGCGAGCGTTGAAGCCGAGCTCCACTCCGCGATTCTGCACGCTTCCGATGTTGGTCGTCACGAAGTTGGAGAGGTTGGTTCCCGCCGGCACCGGAACGGTGAAGATCAGGTTCGTGGTCTTCTTCGTGTAGGCATCGATGGTGCCCGTGAATCGGTTCTTCGCGAAGCCGTAGTCGAGTCCGAGGTCGGTCGACCGCGTTTCCTCCCACCGAATAGTCGTATCGACGGCGCTCGGCCTGATCGTCGTCACGAACTGGTTGCCGAATTGCGCCTGGGAGAGATTATCGCCGATCTGGTAGGTGCTGTAGAAGAGATAGTTGGGGAACGACTGGTTGCCGTTCACTCCCCACGAGGCGCGAAGCTTCAGGTCGGAAAGCGAGTGAAAGTTCTGCATGAACGGCTCGTCGATCAGGCGCCACGCGACGGCGACCGCGGGGAACACGCCCCATTGGTGAGCGGGTCCGAAACGCGACGAGCCGTCGCGGCGTACACTGCCCATCAGGATGTATCTGTCCTTGTACGTCCAGGTTGCGCGGCCAAAGAAGGAGACGAGCAGCGCTTCCTGGTTGTCGAGCGAGGGTATGTTCGTCGTGGCGGCCGGAATCCCTCCGTTGCCGAGCAAATCGGTGCTCAACCCCTGCGCGAAGATGCGCGTCGAGTCGTAGCCGAACTTCTCGTAGGTGTAGCCGCCGGTAAGGTCGAGATTGCTCTGGATGTTGTCGAACCTGTGCGAGTACTCGCCGAAGGTCTCCAGCAGCGTGTTGATCTGGCTGGGATTGTTGCGGGTGAACGTGCCGCCATTTTGTCCTCGCGCGAAGCTCGGCGCAAAGGTCGTGCGCTCGGCTTTTCCGTAGTCGTAGCCGCCCCGAACAGTTGCGGTCAAGCCCGGGATGAAGGGCGCGTGGTAATTCACCTCGAGGTCGCCGACGCTGCGGTACGCCGTTCCTTGATCACTCAGCTGGGCCAGATCCGCCAAGGGGTTGGCGGTGCCGAGCGTATTGGAGTACTGGTTGAATGTGCCCGAGGGTGTGTATATCGGCTGCGTTGGAGCAAATGCGATAGCGGATCCGATCACGCTCGATGGAGTGAAGAGATCGTGGCCGCGGCTGCCCTTCAAGTTCGTGTGCAGCTCGAACTGATCCCCGAGGAAGTGGTCGTTGTAGTTCAACGACAGCGACGCCCGCTGCGCATCGGTGCCGCGCACGATGCCCGCCTGGTCGAGGTAGCCGAGGGAGACGCGGTAGTGCATCTCGTCCTTGCCGCCGGCGAAGGCAAGATCGTGTTGCTGTCCGAAGGCCGAGCGCTCGACGGCCTTCTCCCAATTGGTATTGGCGTCTCCGATGGTGGCGACGTTGGAGGGCGCGTATTGTTGTACCGCCGCTGCGAACTGGGCAGCGGTCAGAAGTTGTGGATCACGCGCGACGGTGGAAGCCGAGGTGGTGACGCTGTAGCTCACCTGTGAGCCCTGCCCTCCAGTCTTCGTCGTCACGAGCACGACGCCGTTGGCGCCGCGCGATCCGTAAATCGCGGTTGCCGACGCGTCCTTGAGGACGGTGATGCTCGCGATGTCATCCGGGTTGAGAAACGAAAGCGGATTGCGGCCATCCCCGATGCCTCCGCCCACCGCGATGGGAATGCCGTCGATCACGAACAGCGGATCGTTCGCCGCGTTGATCGATGTGCCTCCGCGCACGCGGATCGTTACGCCGCCGCCCGGTTCGTTGTTGTTGATCACCTGGACGCCCGGAACCTTCGCCTGAATGAGTTCCTCAGGAGTGACGATGCGTCCCTTGTTGAACTCCTCGGTTCCGACGGTGGCAACCGAGCCCGTGACGTTCTTCGCCTCCTGCGTGCCGTAGCCGATGATGACCATCTGCGCGAGCTGCGCGGCCCGGGCTTGGAGCGTGAAGTCGGCAGTCGTGCCGGCGTTGGCCGTAACGATCACGCCCGTCAGCGAATCGGGTGCGAAGCCGATGCGACGTGCGTGAACGGTGTACGTGCCCGGCTGAACGGTCAACGTATAGCGTCCATCATCCTTGGTGAGCGCTCCGGCCGTCGTACCGGCGACGACTATGGTGACACCGGGAACGGGCTGTCCATCACCCGCGGAGGTCACCCTTCCGCTGATCGTCCCCGTTTGAGCGAGTAGCGGACCGCCTGTGAAAACCAATGCTGTTGCGCAGACACGGAAGTACCGTCGCATCATGCCTCCTGAGAATGAATCCGAGAGCCGATCGTTGACGGGAGAGCTGGGTCGTAATCGATTACATGCGCCGCGTGAGCGATGAGCGATGTGGCCGTGGTCACGCGTGGCGCGGAGCGATGGGATATGTCAACCGTGGCGCGCGGCGCGGGAGCGCTAGCGGGCGCGGGCGCGGGCGCACGAAGGGCGAGGAGGGGAAAGGCGGAGCGACATGGCGGTGCTGGCCGAGATGCTGGTCATCGACTGGCCGATGGTACAGCTATCGTAGCATGGCTGGCTTCGCTG
>DATHJR010000537.1:0-4760 GCA_035286525.1 Gemmatimonadaceae bacterium
CTTCTACCCGGAGTCGCTCGCACGCCGGCGTGGACGAACGCGCCGTGGCACCGTACCTTAGGCCCTGTCGCCGCGCCCCCCACCACGGACCGACTCCAAAAATGCTAGACTCGCCACCCCGACTCGCCGACGCGCTCGCCGACCGCTATCGCATCGAGCGCGAGCTCGGCGCAGGTGGCATGGCGACCGTCTATCTCGCCTACGACCTCAAACACGACAGGCGCGTCGCGGTGAAGGTGCTGCGCCCCGAGCTCGCCGCGGTGATCGGCGCCGAGCGATTCCTGGCCGAGATCAAGACCACGGCCGCGCTGCAGCATCCGCACATCCTGCCGCTGTTCGACTCGGGGCAGGCGGACGGATTTCTCTTCTACGTGATGCCGCTCATCGAGGGCGAGTCGCTGCGCGACCGACTTCGTCGCGAGCACCAGCTACCCGTGGACGATTCGCTGCGGCTCGCGAAGGAGATCGGCTCCGCGCTCGACTACGCGCATCGACACGGCGTGATCCACCGCGACATCAAGCCCGAGAACATTCTACTCCACGACGGGGCGGCGCTCGTCGCCGACTTCGGCATCGCGCTCGCCGTGAGCCAGGCCGGCGGCAATCGCATGACGGAGACCGGGCTCTCGCTCGGCACGCCGGGCTACATGAGCCCCGAGCAGGCCACAGGCGAGCGCGGGCTCGACGCGCGTTCGGATGTCTACAGCCTCGGATGCCTGCTGTACGAGATGCTCGCGGGCGAGCCGCCGCACACCGGGCCGTCCGTACAGGCGGTGATCGCCGCCGTGGTCACCAAGGAGCCGGAGCGTCTCGCCGCGCGCCGGCCATCCGTGCCGGCGAACGTCGATGCGGCGGTGCACAAGGCGCTCGCGAAGCTTCCGGCGGTCCGCTTTGCGAGCGCGGACGCATTCGTGCGCGCTTTGAGCGAGCCCGCCACCGGGTACACCACCGTGCCCGCCACCGGCTATGCACCCGCTGCGCCGATCGCCGCGCGATCGCGCGCGGGCATGATCGGCCTCGCAGCCGCGGCCGTGGTCCTGGCCGTGCTCGCCGCGTGGGGCTGGATGCGTCCGCGCCCAGCAGTCTTCATGAATCGGTACGCGCTCTTCCTGCGTGCGAACGAGGCGGTGGCGGCGGCAGCGCTGGGCGGACACGTCGCGATCTCCCCCGATGGACGCCGCATCGTGTACATGGGGCGCGGCGAGGGGGCGCCGCGCCTCTGGTTGAAGGACCCGGAGCAAGTGAGTCCCACCCCCTTGCAAGGCACCGATGGAGCGTCGAGCCCGTTTTTTTCTCCTGACGGCCGCCAGCTCGGCTTCGTCAAGGATGGGAAGACGGTGCGGATCCTCCCGCTGGAAGGAGGATCGCCGCTCACGCTCACGGACAGCGCGAACGCAACCGCCGCTGACTGGGGAAGCGACGGCTACGTGTACTTCGAGGTGGACTCGGGGATCAGTCGCATTCGCGCGACCGGCGGACGCACGGAGCCCGTGTACAAATTTCCGGCGGCAGACCATGTAGTTGGCGCTGAGTGGCCGATCGTTCTGCCGGGCGCGCGGGGACTGCTGTTCCGGCGCCGCAGAGAAGGCCAAGCGGCAACGGATTACGAGATCATGGCGATGCCGCTGCCGACCGGCGAGGCGCACGTGCTGCTTCGCGGCCTCTACGCGCGCTACGCGGACGATGGGCATCTCGTCGTGATCACGGCGGACGGCAAGCTGCTCGTCGTTCCCTTCGACGCGAAGAAACTCGAGCTCACCGGGCCACCCATGGCCCTCTACGAAGGACTGGAAACGAATCCGTTCGGGTCCGCCGTAGCACTATCGCGGTCCGGCACGCTCATCTATCCGACGGCCAGTCAGGCCTCCGCGCGCGAAATCGTCTGGGTGACGCGCGAGGGATTGCCGAGCCGAGTGGACTCGGCGTGGAAGATGGACGGCACGCTCAACTCGCTCGCACTCTCGCCGAACGGGCGCTCGATCGCGGTCGAGCTGGCGCGCAACGGCAAGTCGGACATCTGGGTGAAGCAGCTGCCGGGGGGACCATTCTCGCGTATCACCTTCGGCGATACAGCGTATTTCCGGCCCTCGTGGACCTCGGACGGAAACAACGTTCTCTATCTCGGCGATCGCGGTGACGCCGGTGGAGTGCCCTTCGCACGGCGAGCGGACGGTGTTGGCCCCGCGAAACGAATGCTCAAATCGAAGATGGGGTTCGGTCAGGCGTTGGAGTCGCGCGATGGGCAATGGATCATCGCGCGACGCGTCGCGGGCGACGTCGGAAACGGGGATATCTACGCGGGGCGCGTTGGTGACAGTGCATCAGTGCCGCTCGTGGTAGGACCGGCGCGTGAAGTCACGCCAGCGCTCTCTCCGGACGGGAAATGGCTCGCGTACGCCTCCGATGAATCGGGATCGTTCGAGGTCTATGTTCGACCCTTTCCCGACGCCGCGACGGCTCGGTGGCAGGTTTCCACAGCCGGCGGAACCGCGCCGCTCTGGGCACACAGCGGCAAGGAGCTCTTCTTCCGAAACAACCGCAACGATCTCGTAGCAGCGCAAGTGAGTGGGACGCCATCGTTCACCATTGGCGCGCAAAAGGCGCTCTTTTCGCTCACTCCGTTTCCATTCTCCGCACCGGTGCAGATCTACGACATCTCGCCCGATGACAAACGATTCCTGATGCTGCGGGAAACGGTGGCGGGGGAGTCGGGGCTGCTGGTGGTGAGCGAGCACTGGTTCGAGGAGCTGAAGGCGCGCGCGCAGAAGTGAGCGCCGTGCGCTAGTGCGAGAGATCGGCGATCCAGACGTTGCTCTGCCGGTCTTCGATGGGGAAGTAGAATCGCGTCGCGCTCATGGCGAAGCCCTGGCGTGACGAGGGCCGCGAGAGATCGGGAAAGCGCACGACGGGCCGCGGTAACCCTCCACTCGACGGCACCACGCTGATCATCGCGTGCCCATCCGCATCGTGCGATTTGAAGTAGAGCGAACGGCCATCCTTGCTCCAGAAAATGGTCTCCGGAACGGGCTCGCCGGCGGGCGCCGTGTAGATCGTTCGCGATGACGCCGAGTCGGGAGAGACGGCGACGATTGCGCGGGCCGTCACGGAGGCGATCCATTTGCCATCGGGCGACCAGGCGGAGAAGGCGGAGCTCGCACTGAGCGGCGCATGGTGAAAGGTCAGGCGTCGCGGTGGCGACCACTTGTTGGGTGCGAGGCGCGAGACCACGTACACGCCTCCATCGGCACCTTGGTCGAAAAACACGAGGCGGGTTCCATCCGGCGACCACTCGGGATAGCTCTCCTGCGCCGGCGTGTTCGTGACGAGCTCGATGGGCCCGCCATCGAGCGGCTTCACTTCGATGTCGCGTGAGCCGGTGCGAAACGAGTGATAGGCGAGCAGGCGATTGTCAGGCGACAGGGCCGGCGCGAAGGTATCGAACGCCTCGTTCGTGAGTTGCTCCGGTTCGCCTCCCGCCGTGGAGATACGATAGATGTTCGCGATGCCATCGCGATCCGAGTCGTACGTCACCCACTTGCCGTCGGGAGAGACGCCAACCGCTTCGATCGTCTGCGGTCCCGTCGTCACTGGCGTCGCGTCGGTGGACACTGCCACACCACCCGCGGGAATGGGCAGCGAGTAGATGTTGGCGTGTCCCGTATAGAGCGAGTAGGCGGCGCGGCTCGCATCGGATGTCACGGAGAGCGATCTCGCGTTCAATCCGGTGGTCACGCGCATCGGCGGTGCCCGAAGCGCACCGCTCGCTGTGAGCGCTACTTCGTAGATGTCGAGCGGTCCGTCGCGATTGGAGACGAAGAAGAGCCGATTCGCGGTTGGCGACCATTCGGGGCTCTCGTTCATCGCGTGGTCCGACGTCACGTGCACCACCGCGCCACCCGCCGCGGGGACGACGACGATGCCGCTCGGCGCCTTATTGGCGAAATTGGCTCCGGGATCGCGCGCGATCGCGTTCCCCGACACGCAGGCGATGAGCGGTGCCTGGCGCGACCACCGGCACCAGCTCACCTCCCGAACTCCCGTCGCAACGACGCGATGCGATTGACCATCGGCGCCGGTCACGAGAATCGAGTCGCCCTTCGCGTAGACGATCTCGCGCCCGTCGGGCGACCAGCTCGCAGTCGTCACCGAATCCGTGAGCGCGTTTGCGATGAGTGCCCGGGCGCGCCCGCCGAGCGCGGGCACGACCGCCACGCCGCTGCGCGTGCGGAAGAGGAGCTGCGATCCGTCCGGCGACCACTGCGGCTCGACCTCCAGCGCAGACGAATCATCGGTGAGCGCGAAGGTGCGACCGCCACCGATGGGGCGAATGTAGATCCGTGCGCGCGCGGAATTTCCGGCGGCGAAGGCGACCAGTTTGCCGTCGGGAGAAATCGCCGGGTCGAGCTGCAGCCCCGCGTCGTTCGTGAACTGCATGGAGCGGCCGAGCACGATCGACGGGGTGATCTTTCCGCCACGAGTGAGCGCGAGGCTCGCCACTACGAGCACGACGAGCAGCGCGGCACCGCCGGTCCAAAACGCGCGCCGCGACGCCCGCGGCTTCACAGCCTGCAAACGCGCGTCCGTCGGGGTGAGCCCGCCGCTCGGTGTTGCCAGCGGCTCCAGCACCGCGAGGAGCTCGGCGGCGGACTGCCAGCGATCCGCGGGCAGCTTGGCGAGGCAGCGCATCACCGCACTCGCGAGGGCGGGCGAGATGCCCGGACGATGCTTGTCGACGGGCGCGGGCGTCTCGGTGACGTGCG
>DATHJR010000538.1:0-5357 GCA_035286525.1 Gemmatimonadaceae bacterium
TCTGCTGCTGGTCTCGGGAAACTTCGCGGCCGCGCGCATGCTCGCCGACTCTATTCTGCGGGTCTCGCCGGGGAGGGATCCCGCCGAGGCCGACGAAATCAAGACGCTCGCAGCGCTCACCGGACAGCTGCGCCGCACGATCGATTTGATGCGCGTCGAGGCGCCGACGATTCGCTTTCGATCCGCGGACGGTCATTTGGTTCGGCCACCGCTGCCCGTTACCGAGGCCGCACGCGCGATGCTCGCATACGCATCCTTCGGCGCGCCGGTGGACAGCGTTGGCGCGGCGCAGCAACTCGTCGATCGTGCCATCGACAGCTACGTCGAGAGCAGCGGCCGCGCGACGGTACGCGATGCGGTGCTGAACACGCCGCTGATGCTTGCCTTCCCCGTGTCGCCCGCGCTCTCGGTGAAGCGAGACCAATATGCCGGTGACTATCTGCTCGACATTCAACGCGCCGCGAGCCGATACGACACCGCGGCCGTGCACGATCGCCTGCACGCAGTAGAGCGCATGCGGGCCATCGGACGACCCGGAGAGCTCTCCATCTACCTCGTCTACCAGGAGGCGTGGCTGCTGCTGCAAGTCGGCGACACGGCCGGCGCGACGCGTCAGCTCGATGCCTCACTCACAGCGCTTCCCGTGCTTGGCCCGTACTTGCTGGATCACGTTCAGGATGCCGCATTTCTCGTACGGGCGATGGCGCTTCGAAGCGATCTCGCGGCAAAGTCCGGCGACCAGCGCACGGCCCGGCGATGGGGAGCGGCGGTATCGGATCTCTGGATGGGCGCAGATGCCCCGCTGCAGGGTGAGGTCGCGCGAATGCGCGAGCGGGCGTCCGGTGGCGTGCGGTGAGAATGTCTACCGGGCACGCGCGGGTTCCTTTCGAAAAGGAGCGGAAGATGATGACTGCGAACGCGACACGGGCGCGTGACACCGCGCGGCGCGTGGTCCTGGTCGTTTCACTCGGTGCCACGGCGTGGGGATGCCCGCGCGGAGCATCGAATAATCGAGACGACAACTTGTACACACACGGCCGCATCCATGTCGACAAGGAGACCGTGGCGCGCTGGGACGCGGGCGAGAAGGATGCTTCTGACGAGGGCGAGCAGATTCACCCTATCAAGGCCGATGACGGGAATCCGCAGACCGTTCCAACCAAGGGCGATGCGGGCGCGACGCTCGCAAAGCTCGCGGCGCTCAAGCCGAGCGACCGGCATGGTGCGACTGACAAGCGCATGCTGTCCGTACTGAGCGAACGAAAAACCTTTCAGGGATCGGGGATCATCGCGCAGATCACGCTCGTGAAGGGGAGCGAGTACAAGAGCGAGGGGAACTTTCGGCAGGGCTGGATTCCCGTCGCGATCCTCGTGCTCCCCGATACCTTCCCCGCTGGCATGGTCGTCTATCCCAAGCTCAAGCTGCACGGCGGCACGAGCTGGTTGTACGTCCGCGAGGAGTCGCCCTCGAAGTGGGACGCGGCACTCGTCCGCATCGCCGGTGGAAAGATCGAGCAGGACCCGCTGAACATCTCCGTTGCCCGCGACGACAATCTCGAGCCCGTCATCGGTGCCCGATTCCACTGGGAGGATGACGACGAGTCAGTCTGGACTTATTGCGGCGGCAACTGCTGCAAGGTGAATCCGAGGTAGCCCCAAGGGAGCTACGATGATGCGGCGGGCTGCTCGGCAACATCCTTTGGCAGCACGCCGCCGGCTGCAAGATTTTGGGCGAGCTCCAGGGCCGGTCGCGCAAGTCTCGCCGCCTGTGCGTGCCTGTACCCGTACAGGAAGTAGATCACGAGTCCGATCGCGAGCCAGGTCACGAGCCGTATCCAGGTCTGGCCCGGCAGCCCGACCATCTGCGCGAGGCAGATGATCGCGCCCAGCGCTGGGACCCACGGCACACCGGGCGTTCGAAACGGACGCCGATTCTCCGGCGCCGTCCGTCGCAAAATCACGACGCCGATGCACACGAGCACGAACGCGAGGAGCGTCCCGATGCTCACCAGCTGGCCGAGCACCTCGATCGACGTGAGGCCGGCGACGAAGGCGCAGACCGTTCCCGTGACCAGCGTGCTCACGTGCGGAGTTCGATAGCGCGCGTGCACCCGCCCGAACACGCGCGGAAGCAGGCCGTCCCTCGCCATCGAGAAGAAGATTCGCGTCTGGCCGAGCAGTTGGACGAGCATCGTGCTGAACAGGCCGAAGATCGCGCTCACCTTGATCACGGGGCTCAGCCATCGCAGCCCCGTCGCGTCGATTCCCACCGCGAGCGGATCCGCGACGTTCAGCCTCGTGTAGTGGACGATTCCCGTGAGCACGATCGCGACGGCGATGTAGAGCACTGTGCAGATCGCGAGCGAGCCGAGGATGCCCACGGGCATGTCGCGCTGCGGATCCTTCGACTCCTGCGCCGCGGTGGTGACGGCGTCGAATCCGATGTACGCGAAGAACATGACGCCCGCGCCGCGCAGAATGCCGCTCAATCCGAAGTGTCCGAACTGACCCGTGTTCGGCGGGATGAACGGCGTGAGATTCTCGCGCCTCACGTACGACGCGCCAGCCACCACGAACACGACGAGCGCCATGGCCTTGATCGCGACCAGCACGGTGTTCGCATTCGCGGACTGCCTGATGCCGCTGATCAGCAGCGCCGACACGAATACCACGATGCACACGGCCGGCAGGTTGAAGATCCCTACCACCGTCGCGCCGCTCGAGTCGGTAACGACCTTGCCGACCGGCATCGTGAGTGCCAGCGGAATGTGCACGCCGACGTCGCGCGCGAGACTCACGAAGTATCCGCTCCACCCCACCGCGACGGTCGACACGCTCAACGCGTACTCGAGAATCAGATCCCAGCCGATGATCCACGCGATGAACTCGCCGATGGTCGCGTACGCGTACGTGTACGCGCTCCCCGCAATCGGCACCATCGCCGCGAACTCGGCGTAGCAGAGCCCCGAGAACGCGCAGCCGATCGTGGTGAGAATCATGGAGAGCACGAGCGCGGGCCCTGCGTTCTGCGAGGCGGCGGTTCCCGTCATCACGAAGATGCCGGTGCCGATGATCGACCCGACGCCCAGAGCAATCAGCTGCACGCGCCCGAGCGAGCGGCGAAGCGGATTCCGCTCGGACTCCTGGTCGAGCTCCGCCAGCGATTTTTTCGTGAAGAGATTCATGAGCCGAGCATATCACCGCGATCGGTCGAGGCGCGCTCCGGGCGGCGTCAGGAGAAGGCAAGGCTTTCCTGACAGCCGCCTTCGGGCGCGCGCGCCGTGCGTGCGTTATATCCAGACGATGCGCCCGCTGCCTCTTCTCACGCCGCGTCCACCCTCCGCCCTCTCGCGGTTGACGCTCGCGCTCGCGCTGGTGCTCGGCGCCGCGCTCGCATGGGCGGTGATCGTGGAGCTCCGGTTCCAGCAGCGCACGGCGGAGAAGGTGACGGAGGACTATCTGTCGCTGCTCGCGCGCGAGCGTGTTGACGCGGCAGCCTCCGCGCTCCGTTCGCTGACCACCGGCGGGTTGGGAGCGCAGGTGAGCGGGACGATGGCCTCGGTGTACGAGGAACTGCCGCCGCCTGCGCCGCGGAATCCATCAGGCGACTCGCTCCGCTGCGTCGACGCCGCGACGTCCGCGACTCCTGCTTATTTCCGGATGGACCTGCGCGACCGCGCCTTTCTCGCGTCGCCAACTGCGAGCAGAGACTCCGTGGCCTGGGTGCAGGACGTCATCTCCGCTTCGATGCGAGCGAGCTCCTTCCCAGCAGGAAGTTTTCAGACGCTCGTGTCCCGCGGCCGCGCGGTGGTCTACGGCGTGAAATACGCTCCCTTCAATGCGCCGGTGGCCGTGTACGGCCTCGTGACGTGCGCGTCCGCCCTCGCCGCGTTGGTGGCGAATGCGCACGCGCGTGGCGCGGCGGACTCGGTCGTCTCGTTGGGCGCAGTGGCCGGGAGCGACACGCTGCTTCGTCATGGAGCGGTGACGCGCGCGCTCGCGCGCGATGACGTGGCGGGCATTCAGCTCACCGCGTATCCGGCCTTCGCGCGCCCGTTATCGGGCATCGTGATCGAGCGCGACGGCGTGCCGTCGATCGCGCTCGCGCTCATGCTGCTCGGCACCATCGCGCTCGCGTCCGTCGCCGCGCTGCAGCTCGTGCGCGACAGGCGCGCCGTGCGGCGCCAGGCGGAGCTCATCATGACGATCTCGCACGAGCTGCGGACGCCGCTCGCGCAGATCCTGCTCTACTCGGAGACTCTGGCGCTCGACCGTGTGCGCGGCGACGACGCCAAACGCGCCGCGGCGCAGCGCATCGTCGATGAGGCGCGCCGTCTCATCGATACGGTGAGCAACGTGGTCGGCCTCACGCGGCCCGAGCGTGCGCCGGTATTTGCGGAGACGCCCGCGACACCCGTGGCTCCGGTGATCGAGACGGCCATCACGCGCGTGCGCGCGCTCAGCGACGCGCGCGCGAAGATCGCCGTCAGTGTGCTCGGCGCGCCTCGAGTGCGCGTCGGCGACTCGGCGCTGCTCCAGGCGCTCACGAACGTCCTCGACAACGCGCTCAAGTTCGGTTCACCCACGCAGACCGTGCTCGTGAGCGCGGCGCGCGAGGGCGCGATGGTGCGCATCGCGGTGGAGGATGAGGGACCCGGCATCCCGCAGGCGCTGCGCGAGCGGATCTGGACCAGATATTTTCGGGCGAACGGCGCGTCCGACGCGGAAGGCGCGGGTATCGGACTGTGGGTCGTGCGCGATATCGTGGAGAAGGCGGGCGGACGCGTGCGCGCCGACGAGGCGAGCGGCGGCGGCGCGCGCATCGTGCTCGATCTCCCAGCCGCGGATGACGCATGACGCACATTCTCCTGATCGAGGACAATCCGGGATTCGCGGACGGCCTGCGCCAGAATCTCGAGTTCGACGGCTACCGGGTGACGGTCGCCGCCGACGTCGCCGCATCGGCGAGCGCGCTCGGCTCAGACCCGCCCGATCTCATCATTCTCGATCTCATGCTGCCGGACGGAAACGGCTACGATGTGCTGCGCACGATTCGCGAGCGCGATTCCGTGACCCCCGTGCTGCTGCTCACGGCGCTCGCCGAGGAGGCGCACAAGGTGCGAGGCTTCCGGCTGGGCGCCGACGACTACGTCACGAAACCGTTTGGCCTGCTCGAGCTCCTCGCGCGCATCGAGACGCTCCTGCGGCGCTCGGCCAGCGGCAACTTCGCGGTGGTGCGGCTCCCGCCGGTGCGATTCGGCGACGGGCAGGTGGACCGCGATCATCGCAAGGTCACGCGCGCGGGCGCTGTGGTGCAGCTGACGCCCAAGGAGTACGCGCTGCTCGCGGCACTGATC
>DATHJR010000539.1:0-2085 GCA_035286525.1 Gemmatimonadaceae bacterium
CAAACGCACTCTTTCACGCGGATTGCGGCGGGCACACGAGCAAACCGGACGACGTCTGGGGCGGACCCGGAAGTCCGTACCTGGTGTCAATTGCTGACGGTGGCCCAGCCGCAGATGCGCACGCCGCGTGGCGGTACGACGCGCCCGGGACTGCCGTGCTCGCGGCGCTCAATAAAGATCCGCGCACGCGGGTCGGCACGCGCCTCGACAGTATCCAGGTGCTGGAACGCGACGGCGCGGGACGCGCCGAGAACGTCTCGATCCGCGGGACCCAGGAGCGTATCGTGCGCGGCGAGGCGCTGCGCGAAGTGCTGGCGCAGGCCTTCGGCGCGCGAACGGTCAAGAGCACGTGGTTCGACGTTCACCGCGACGGCCGGACCTTCGTCTTCGAAGGCCGCGGGTTCGGCCACGGCGTCGGCTTGTGTCAGGCGGGCGCCCTCGCGCGGATTCGCGCCGGCGCCAGCATCACGGCCGTCCTGCAGCGCTACTTTCCCGGAACAAAAATCATCACGTTGCGCCGCCCGCCGCGTAGCTGACCGCCGCGCTTTTCACCCCGCACCGCGACAACTCTGTCGATATAATGGGCTGGAGGTCCGTTCCCCACCCTGCTGCCCGGATGCTCGAAGCCCAGTAAACGGTCCGGCCCTCGAGGCGTAATACATGACAGGAGCTCAAGCGACCGGTTTGGCCGGGCGCGAAGCGGACAGTGTTGCCGCCTCGGCCGTCAAAGGCATGCAGGCCGAAGGGCGTCATGCTGAGGCCCGCGAGCGCTACGCCGAACTGGTGGCCAGGCACCAGCGTCGCGCTTCGCGGATCGCGTTTCATTACATGCGCGATGTGGCCGAGGCCGACGAGGCGGTGCAGGATGCCTTCGTCAAGGCATACTCCCACCTGGCGTCCTTCCGCGAAGAGCTCCCCTTTGAGGTCTGGTTCACGCGCATTCTGATCAACGGGTGCCTGGACCGAATCAAGGCGCGCACGCGGCGTGAACGGTGGATCGCGCCGATGCCCGACGGACCATCGGGCGAGCGCGATTTCGGAGAGCGGGTGGCCGGCAAGGGTCCATCACCCGAAGATCAGATGTTGTCACGCGAGCGGCGCGAACGGCTGGCGCGCGCGCTGTCCAGGCTCCCGGAGCGGCAGCGCTCGGTGTTCATGTTGAGCCACTACGAGGGCTGTACATCGCGGGAGGTCAGCGCGCTGACAGGTTTGAACGAATCGACCGTGCGCGTACACCTGTTCCGTGCGATCCGGAAGCTCCGCACGCTGCTGGCCGAGGGTCCCGTCGCCGAAATGAAACTGGAGAAACGCCATGTCACTCCTTGACCGACTGAGGCTCAGCGCGCACCTGGACGACGCCGCCCTGGCCGCGATCTGGACCGACGGGCGGCTTTCACATCCCCATCTCGACGACTGCGTGTCCTGCCGCGCTCGCTTTGCCGACTTTTCGGCCTGGCTCGAGAGCATTCGCGTCGATGCCATCACGCAGGCCGACGAGAGTTTTTCCGCCGAACGCCTGGCGGCGCAGCAGGCGCAGATCTTCCGGCGACTCGAAGCGGCCGGACGGCCCGCGCGTGTGATTGCCTTTCCCCGATTCGCACAACCGCTGACCTCTCGCACCTCGCACGTGTCGCGCTGGATTGCCGCCGCCGCAGCCGCCGGCCTCATCGTCGGTGTCGGCGTCGGGCAGATGATGGATCTGCGTCATTCGCTGACGGCGCCCAACGCGTCGTCCGTCCAGGCACGCGTCGCGAACGCTCCCGCGTCGGCCGGACGCGACCCGCGCGTCCAGACGGTCGGCGCGATCCACGATCAAGCATTCCTATCCGAGCTCGACGCGTCGCTGTCGCGCACCGCGGTACCGGAGCTGCGGGCACTCGACGGCCTCACGCCGCGCGCCGGCGATCGGGCCAGGTAATCGGGCTTGTCCCAACCGTTGATCTTCCGCAAGGGCCTCGACATGAAGGAGGCCGTTGCGGGCGAGCTCGCCGCCGCCTACGACAGCGCGATCGTCGATCGGGTCCGAACCAACGATTTCCGCTACGACTCCGGCAGGTTGACCGTCCATCTCGCGCGCGAGTTCGG
>DATHJR010000540.1:0-2542 GCA_035286525.1 Gemmatimonadaceae bacterium
CGCGCGTGCTCGTGCGCTCGCCGTCCATGGCGACCCGCGATGGCAATTGGGGGCGTGTCGGCGCGCTGGAGGCGGTGATCGCTGATGCGCAGAGTGGAGAGGTGGGCGCGCGTCGCGGGATGAACCTCAACTACGCGATCCCTCTGCATCAGGATGGGGCGCGTGGTGAAGTTGTCAGCATACAGGTCGCGTTCGAGCTCGTGATGCCGAGCATCGAGGTGGCGATCTGCGGGAGCGGGCCGGATGTCGTTCCAGTGGCGCGGCTGGCGACGGCGCTCGGCTGGGCAGTGACGGTCGTCGATTCGCGGCCGGTTTCGTTCACGCCTCCGGAGCGATTCGGGAGTGCGCGCGTGGTGGAGTGCGCACACAGCGATCGGTTGGCAGATGTGATCTTGCCGGGCGCGCGCACGGCCGCGATCGTGATGTCGCACAACTACGAGCGCGACCTCGACTACCTGGATGCGCTGGCGAGAGCCGACGCCGTGTACATCGGAGTGCTCGGGCCGCGCGCGCGAACGGAGCGGATGCTGGGCGATCTCGCGGCGCGCGGTCGCCCCTTTCCGGAATCGATGCGCGAGCGATTGTTCGCGCCGATCGGCCTCGACGTCGGAGGCGATGGCGCCGAGGCGATTGCGTTGTCAATCGTCGCCGAGATCTCGGCGGTCATGTTCGGCCGGCCGGGGTCTCATTTGTCCGAGAACGTCGCGGGCATTCACGAGGAGCCCGTTTTTGCCTGACGAGATTCGACGCCTCTCGGCGGTGGTGTTGGCCGCGGGCGCGTCGAGCCGATTGGGATCGGCAAAACAGCTCGTCGAATTTCGCGGCGCTCCGCTCGTTCGCCGCGCGGCAAGCGCCGCGATCGAGGCCGGTGCGAGTCCCGTGATCGTCGTGCTCGGGGCGCACGCTCGGGAGGTGGCGGCGGCGCTGGAGGGATTGGCGGGTGTGAGCGCGGTGACCAACGACCGTTGGGAAGACGGCCTCGCATCGTCGTTGGCCACGGGGGCGCGAGAAGCGATGCGACTGGACATCCGATGCGATGGCATCCTCATCATGACGTCGGACCAGCCGCTCGTCGACGGCATGGCGTTGCGTTCGTTGATGGATGCATTCGGCGATGGCGCGCGGCTCGTCGCGGCGGGGTATGGGGGAACGATCGGCGTGCCTGCAGTGATCGGCCGCGAGCACTTCGGGTCGCTACTCGAGCTCAGCGGCGATGCTGGCGCGGGGCGATGGCTGCGGGCGAGAATCGGCGAGGTGCTGCGTATTCCGATGCCCGAGGCGCAGATGGACATCGATGGCGCCGCGGATGTGGCGACGCTCGCGGCGCTCGCCTGAGTACCGCGAGTGGCGTCGGCTCAGTGTACCGGTGTCAGCCCCCTCATCATTCCCTTCGCCGCGTCCGTCGCCGCCGCGTCCACGTGCTCGACGGTCGCGCAGTGCCAGGTGAGCGAGCCCGCGAACGTCTTTTCTTTCGTGTGAGGATGTCGTTTGATCTCGAGGTCTTCCATCGCGATCGGCGACGTCAGCTCGGAAAACTCCGCGCTGCCGCGCGAGCCGCTGTCCGAGATGGTGATCGTGAGATGCGACTCCGGCCGCGTGATCACGGGGAGCGGGACTGTCGAGTTCTCGCGTGAGAGGATCATGGAGAGTGGTCCGCTCACGCCGTGCTTGCCTTTGATAACGGGCTTTCCGGTGTCGACGACGGGTGTGAAGGAGCCGTCATGATCGTAGCTCTTCACCGCGAGCGAGAGCAGTTGCAGCGTGCCGTGTCCTGGCTTCGCGCTCATGCGGTAGCCGTTGAGCGGCCCATCGCCCGCGGCCCCAATGGTGCACTGCTCGATCGCGAAGTCCGTGTCGACGGTCGCATCGCCCGTGAGTTGCAGATGACCGCGGCTGAGCTTCGCCTGCGCCTCTGGTCCTTCCACCGAGGATGCGCCCTTGTTCGACGATGCGGACTCGCGGCCAGAGCAGGCGGCGATGCCGAGCGTCGCGAGGATCGCGAGCGTGCGCATCGCGACAAATATCGAGCTTCGATGCGCCTGGCGGTGTCGCGCGAGGAGTCCCGTCATCTCGATTTCTCCGGGGAGCGTTCGGGCGGATCAGTCCGGTCGTTACAGAGCAGATAGCTTCCCAGCCGCACCACCGCAAGGCAAGATGCAATTCGGCTACCGCGCGAGCTCCTTCAAATGCAGCGAGGACTGAAGAATTCGCGCGATGACGTCCATTCCCCGTTCTCCGTTCGTGAAGCTGACGAGGCCGCGCCGCGAGGCCGGCAGGAGGATGATCATCGTCTTGATTCCATCGTCCGAACCGGTGTGCATGAGAATCGTTGGGTCGCTCGAGGGGCCCTTCATGACTTCCCAGCCGAGTCCCATGGCCTCGCCGGGCTTGCCCTCGAACAAAACCTGGGGCGTGGTCATCGCCGCGTAGGTCGAACCGGAAAGGCCGGCGCGGTTCAGCACATACTGGGCGAATCTGGAGTAGTCACCGACCGAGGTGACGAGCCAGTCCGCGGCGCTCGGGCGAGCGGTGGTGCGCATCC
>DATHJR010000541.1:0-3242 GCA_035286525.1 Gemmatimonadaceae bacterium
CGTCTTGAGCTCGCATCTCCTCCACCTCGTCGAGGAGCTCTGCACGCGCCTCCTCGTCATGCAGCGCGGGCGCGTCATCGCGCTCGGCACGATCGCCGAAATAGTGGCGGAGCGCCCCGACCTTGCCGGACGCGCGCTCGAAGATGTCTTTCTCGCGCTCATCGAAGAGGGCGAGCGCAACGATGGCGCACGCGCGTCGGCGTGAACGACGCGCTCCGCTACCTGCTCTGGCGCAGCGCGCGGAATCGTTTGCGGGGCCAGGTCGCGCGGCTGAAGCGTCCGCGCTACCTGCTCGCCGTTCTCGCGGGCGCGCTCTATTTCGGCGCGCTGCTGTTCAACTCGCGGATGCCAAGTCCGCTCGCCGGCTCGACGTCGACCGCGCTCGGTCAGCTCATCTACACGACGATCATCTTCTTCACGATCGCGAGCGGATGGGTGCTCGGCAGCGACCGCCCGGCGCTCGTGTTTTCGGAGGCGGAAGTGCAGCTGTTGTTTCCAGCGCCGCTCACGCGCGCGGCGCTCGTGCGGTACAAGGTCGCGCAGGCGCAGATGGTCGTGCTCTTCAGCGTGCTCGTATGGGTGGTTCTGCTACGACGCGGCGGCACGCTGCCCTTCTGGATGCGCGCGATCTCGCTCTGGATCATCCTGTCGACGATGTATCTGCATCGTGTGGGCGCATCGCTCGTGCGCACGAGCGCGGCATCGCACGGCGCGCGCGGCGTGCGCAGGAACCTCATCCCGATCACGATCGTCGCGACGGTCGTCGTCATCGTCGGCTGGACCGTAGTGCGGGCAATACCCGGAGTGCGCTCCGCGATTCTCGCGGGCGAGGGTGGTGCCGCGCTCGCCAGCCTGGCGTCGAGCCAGCCGCTCGCCACGATTCTCTTCCCGTTTCACCTCCTGATTGCACCACTGTTCGCCGACTCGTGGAAACATTGGCTGTTCGCGATCCTTCCCGCGTTCGCGCTCATGGCGGCGCACTACCCGTGGGTCACCCACACCGACGCCGCGTTCGAGGAGGCAGTCGCCGAAGCCGCGGCGAAGCGCGCGCGCGCGATCGCGGACACGCGCGGCACGCGCGGCCGCCGCGCCCTGATCGCGGACGGCGCGGTGCGCAGACCGTGGTTCCCGCTCGAACCCACGGGACATCCCGGCATCGCGATTCTCTGGAAGAACGTGCTCGCGTACACGCGCGCGCTTCGACTCCGGACGTTCGTGATCATGGTCTGCGCCGCAGGGGTGGTCGGGAGCGCCGTGTACTCGGAAGTGGGCAACATGAGCGAGCTCGCGTCGATCGGCGAAACGCTCTGTGCGATCCCGCTGGTGATGCTAATCGTCCTCGGCCCGGGCTTCGTGCGCACGGACCTGCGGCAGGACCTCCTGCAGCTCGACCAGCTGCGAAGCTATCCGCTGCGACGCTCGACGATCGTGGCGGCCGAGATTGCGAGTACGGCCGCGATTCTCACGGCGATGCAGTACCTGCTGCTCGCACTCGCCGCCTTTCTCGCATCGTTCGACGTGCGCGCGCCCGTGCCCCTGGCCCCCGCAGTGCTCATCGCGCTCGTCGTGCTGCCCACGCTCAACGCGATCTCTCTCACCGTCGCGAACGGCTCCGCACTGCTCTTCCCCGGCTGGGTGCGTCTGGGTGATGGTCGCACCGCGGGGATCGAGGCGATGGGGCAGAACGTGCTCGCGATCTTCGTGTCGCTCATCGTCACCTTCGTCGCGCTGCTGCTGCCGCTCATCGTTGCGGTGCTGATAGCCAGCGGCGTGAGCGCCGCGGCGTCGCGGACGCTGGACGCGTGGGCCTTCGTCGCCGCCGCGCCGGGGGGTGCACTCGTCGCGTTCGGAGAGCTGTGGCTGGTGATCCGGTGGCTGGGTCGCGTTTTTGCGCGCACGGACCTCGCCCAGATCGAGCCGCCGGCGTGAGCGCCGCGGCGCTCGTCGCGCCCGCCGGCTCCCGATGGCATGATTCAACTCGGCCAGCTGGGAGCGCGATCGGGAGTCCGCAAGCTCCTCCAACATTGACCGAGGTTCTGCGAATCGTGGCAACATCAATAGTACGGATCATCCTCTACGTGCAGGAGATTCCGAAAGTGGCCCGCTTCTACGAGCGGTACTTCGGCATGAAGGCCCTGCCCTCCGAGAACAGGGCATGGCTGGAGCTGGCGAGCGACGACGGCGGCTGCATCCTCGCGCTTCACCAGGCGAGCCGTGCGCAGAAGAGCGGCGCGGCGATGAAGATTGTGTTCGGCGTGAGCGACGTTCGAGGCTTCGTCGCCGAGTGCGAGCGCGAGGGATTGAAATTCGGCCCCGTTCACGAGGCCGGCGAGTTTCTCTTCGCCAACGTGAAGGATCCTGCTGGGAATCCGGTTCAGATATCGAATCGCGTAACCACGGCGGCATAGTGCATTTTCGCGCCCGGTATGGCATCAACCACAGGTCATGCCCTCCCTCCTGATTCACGCCAAACGGCTCCTCGTCGGTCGCCCGCTCGCATCGGAACGACTCGAAGACCAGAAACTGAGCAAGACGACAGCGCTGGCTGTGCTGTCCTCCGACGCCATCTCCTCGGTGGCGTACGCGACCGAGCAGATTCTCTTCGTGCTCGCCGTACTTCCCGGCGTCGTCGCGTCGACATACGTCTTCCCGATCTCGGTTGTCATCGTCGCCCTGCTGGTGCTGGTCGGGCTGTCATATCGCCAGACGATTTTCGCGTATCCGGGTGGCGGCGGCTCCTTCACCGTCGCCAAGGAGAATCTCGGAGTCGGGGCCGGGCTCGTCGCGGCGGCGGCGCTCCTTACCGACTACGTGCTCACAGTGTCGGTGTCGATTTCGAGCGGTGTGGCCGCAATGACGTCGGCGTATCCGGCGTTCGCGCCCTACCGCGTTTCGATTTGCATTTGTGCGATCGTGCTGCTCACTCTCGTCAATCTTCGCGGAGTTCGTGAGTCCGGTGCCGCGTTCAGCGTACCCACGTACGTGTTCATCGCGATGATGCTCGCCCTCATTGGAGTCGGCTTCTACAGACTCTCGATGGGGCACGCGCCGGCGCCACTTGCCGGGCCACCGCACATTGATCCGGTCTCGGTGCGCCAGACGATGGGCGCGCCGGTCGCTTTCGCCTTCCTTTACCTGATGATGCGCGGCTTCGCGGAAGGCTGCTCGGCGATGACCGGAACCGAGGCGATCTCGAACGGCATCACCGCCTTCCGCGCTCCCGCGCCTCGCAACGCCGCGCA
>DATHJR010000542.1:0-3366 GCA_035286525.1 Gemmatimonadaceae bacterium
GTCGAGCACGGCGATGTCAAAGCCGAAGCCGGTGACGTTGAGGAAGTACCGGTCCTCGATGCGGCCAACGTCGACCAGCATCTCGGGGCCCTCGACCGCGAGCTTCGCGGTCGCGGCGAGATCGCCCGCGGGCGCGCCGACGGTCTTGGCGAAGTCGTTGCCGGTGCCCGCCGCCAGAAGCGCGAGCCGGCAGCTGGAGCCCGAGGACAGAATCGCGTTCGCCGCGTTGCTCCAGGTTCCATCGCCGCCGCACGCGACGATCGTCGTCGCCCCATCGTGCAGCGCGAGCGCCGCGAGGCGCTTCTCGTCGCCCGGGCGCTCGGTGAGCCGCACGTCGGTCACGCCGACGGCCGCGAAAGTCTTACGTATGTCGGGGAGTAAACGAGAACCCCGCCCCCTTCCGGAGGCGGGGTTCACGATCACCGTAACGCGTTCGGTCATCGACGCGCGTAGGAGGCCAACGTCTGTAGCGGATGGAAAGTCTGCAGCCCGTTCTTCATCCACAGCTCGCGGAAGGGGGTGAAGTCCACGTCCCAGTCCTCGACCAGCCCCGTCATCGCCTGCGAGTGAATCGTGATGCCGCCGCGCTCCTCTTCGTTCTCGGAGAACTGGCCAGCCATCATGATCGTGGACGTATAGGCGCCGTCCTCGTCGTTCATGAATGCCTGGTAGCGATGATCCACGTTCGACCACTCGTGTTCCGTCACGCGCATGTCGACGATCGGCTCGCCGCGGTCCGTCGCATGAATCGTGATGTGTCCATCGCCGCGCTCCCACGTGAGCGAGATGTCCTGCATGTAGTGCGGCAGGTGCCACCGCTCGATCGCGTGCTCGCGCGACTCACGCGTCGTCGTCGCGAGGCGGAACGGAAAGAAGGCCGAGCGCGGCATCGGCACACCGGGCTCCACGCGCGGCGAGACGAGGATCGAGAGAATCAGCTCGCCGTAGTCGCCCACCGGACTGTCGTGAAAGTCGAACGCCATCACGGAGAGCACGCTCGAGCCGTGATGCGGCTCGATGGGCTGCAGCTCCGGAGGGAGGATCGCGCGCGCATTCTCCGTTGGAAACTCGAAGAAGCCGCCGATCGCGTCACGAAAGTGATACTGCACCATCCCGTCAGATTTGCTCATACCAGTATTCCCTCATCACGAAGTACGCGGGCGAGAATGCTCACGCCCTCGTCGAGCTGTTCAATGGTGTGCGCGGACGACACCGAGACGCGGAAGCGCGACCGGTGCTTGGCAACCGCGGGGTAAATGATCGGCTGCAGGTAGAGTCCCGTCTTGAGCAGCTTGTGGCCGAGCTCGAAGATGCGGCGGTCATTGCGGACCATGATCGGAATGATCTGCGACGTCGAGTCGCCGACATCGACGCCCTCCTCTTCGAGGCGCCGGCGCATGTGCGCGACGTTCGACCATAGCTTGGTGCGCAGCTGGGGCTCGGCTATCGAGAGCTCGAGCGCCTTCAGCACTCCTGCCGTGACCACCGGCGAGAGCGCGCAGGAGAACACGCGCGAGCGCGCGAACCCCTTGAGATAGTTGTACAGGTTCTGCGTGCCGGCGACGTAGCCGCCTTGCCCGCCGAGCGCCTTCGAGAAGGTTCCGATGTGCACGTCGACCTCGTCCTCGAGCCCGAACTGCTCAACGACGCCGCGGCCATTGGCACCGTACACGAACGCGGAATGCGCCTCATCGAGCAGAATGCGCGCGCCGTACTTCTTCGCCACGGCGACGAGCTCGGGGAGCGGGCAGACGTCGCCGTCCATCGAGTACACCCCTTCGATGGCGACCAGCTTCTTCCCGGTCGTCTGCTTGAGCTTCTTCTCGAGGTCCGCCGGATTGTTGTGGCGGAAGAAGCGCACGTTCGCCTTCGAGAGGATCGCGCCGTCCACGATGCTGGCGTGCGCGTTCTGGTCGGCTATCACCCAGTCACCCGGGCGCATGAGCGCCGAGATCATTCCGACGTTCGTGCTGTAGCCGGTGGGGAACACCATCACCGCTTCCTTCTTCTTGAACTTCGCGAGCGCGGCCTCGAGCTCGCAGTGCACATCCATCGTGCCGCTCAGGATCGGCGAGCCGGCCGCCCCGAGTCCGTACTGCTCGATCGCCGCCTTCCCCGCCTCGATTACCTCACGGCGGTAGGATAGGCCGAGATAGTTGTAAGACGATAGATTTACGAGCTTGACGTGATTGCGGTGCAACCCTTCGGTCAGGTCGACGGATCCACTCGGTGGCGTCGACATTGCCTGTGCGAAGAGGTAGTAGCCCTCCGGCACAGCCTGGTTGTACCACTCGTTGTAGGGCTCGAGAATCGAAAACGGGTCGTCGCTCGACGAGTAGAAAAAACTGCTGTAATCGTAGTCCAGTGGATTCATGCTCGTCCGCGCTTCGACTCGTGTTGCCATTGGTGACCTCCACATGAATGCCGACAGCCCATCGCCGTCCACTTCTCGCGCTCACCTTCGAGCTCGCGGCGCTGGACTCGCGCGTACGCTGCGTAGCGGCATGTTCTTCTTCGTGTACGCTGTCTTTACCCTGACTGTATTCGATCTCGGACAGCGCCTGGTCATCTGGCCTGCCGTTCTGCTTTTTCCCCTCAAACGCCGAGCCATAGTTCGCCGCTGGCTTCGCTTCCTGGCGAAAATATCGCTCTGGATCTCCCGCGTATTCGGCGGCGTTCGCGTAACCATGCACGGTACGGCACCTACGGAGAGTTGTCTACTGGTGATGAACCACCAGTCGCTACTCGACATCACGATCTCGGTCAACGCCGCGGAGGGACCGCAAGCGGTAATTCCGACGCGCGAAAGATACGGCCGTGGAATCCCGGGCATATCCTCGCTGACCAGGCTCGGTCGCTTTCCGCTCGTGAGGCAGCAGACGCGTGCCTCAAAAGCTGAGGTCGCTGCACTGCTCGGAGCCGCGAAAGAGCTCGCGAACGGTGAAACGACCCTCATCATCTACCCCGAAGGTCACCGAACGACCGACGGCACCATCCAACCCTTCATGCGCAGCGGACTCAAGCTGATTCTATCGCGATCCGCGCGCCCCATCTATTACATAGTCTCCGACGGCCTCTGGCACGCGCGCACCCTGAAAGAATCGCTTCATTCATTCGCCAACAGCAACGTGGTCGTCGCGATTCGCGGCCCTTTTCCTCCACCGGCCAGGGAGGACATCGACGCGTTCATCGATGAGCTCCACGCGCGCATGACCGCGACCCTCGCCGACCTTCGCCATCACTCACCCCAGCCCGCCGCCGGTGAGCTCGAGACGTCCCCCGCTCACTGACCCGAAGTTGCGCGCCGACCTCGCCGCCGGACTCGAAAACGCTCCGAGCCCCGACGCCGTCGATCTCGCCGCGATG
>DATHJR010000543.1:0-2239 GCA_035286525.1 Gemmatimonadaceae bacterium
GACGCTGTAGCCGTACTCGAACGCGAGCACCGCCACTTCGGACAGCGGAGAGTTGTAGATCTCGAACGGCGCGGCATCCTCCGCGAGGTGCTGCAGCGGCGTGTACGTCTTTCCACTCTCGTGATCGTGCAGCACCGCCTGGCGATGCGAGAAGGTGCCTCGCTCCGCATCCTGGCCGCTGATGCGCACCGCTGTGCCGGAGACGAGCAGTGACGCCCACGCGAGCGCCTCGGCGTGCCCCCAGTCGACTCCGCCCTCCGCGGCCAGCGCCGGACGACGACGCTCGAGCACGCGCGCAAGCTTGGGAAGCGGATGGAAGTCCGACGGCCAGCTCAGCATCCGCTCGTTGAGCGCGATGAGCTGCTCGGCCGGCACTGCGGTCGTCACCGGCGCCGCCGACATCGACGCGCCGCCCTCGCCGGGCTCCGCGTCGGCCGTCGTCTTCGCCTTCACCAGCGCGTGCACTTTCTCGAACTCCGCCTGGATCTCCGCGTCGAGGCGCTCCATCGCCCCCGCCTCGATCACACCTTCGGTCGTGAGCCGGCGGCCCCACAGCTCGCGCGTGGTCGGATGCGTCTTGATCGCCGCGTACAACATCGGCTGCGTGTACACCGGCTCGTCCGCCTCGTTGTGTCCCTGGCGACGATAGCCCACGAGATCGATCAGGAAATCCTTCCCGAAGCGCTCACGGTACGCGAGGCCGAGCCACACCGATGCGATGCACGCTTCCGCGTCGTCGCCGTTCACGTGGAGAATCGGCACCTCGAAGCCCTTGGCGAGATCGCTTGCGTAGTGCGTCGAGCGGCCCTCGCACGGATCGGTCGTGAAGCCGATCTGGTTGTTGACGATGATGTGGAGCGTTCCGCCCGTGCGATAACCGCGCAGATTCGAGAGGTTAAACGTCTCCGCGACCACGCCCTCACCCGGAAACGCGGCGTCGCCATGCATTGCGATGGGGAGGACGCTCGACTCGTCGAACACGCGAAGGGTGCCCGGAACGCGCTGCTGTGCGCGCGCGACGCCTTCGAGCACCGGATTCACCATCTCGAGGTGACTCGGGTTCGGCATCAGCGACACGTGCACGCGCGCGCCAAGTTGTCGCTCGCGATCGGTCTCTGCGCCCAGATGATATTTCACGTCGCCCGTGTCGCTCGCGGCATTGGCCGCGTACTTCCCCTCGAACTCCTCGAACACTGCGCTCACCGGCTTATCGAGTACGTGGGTGAGCACGTTGATGCGGCCGCGGTGCGCCATCGCCATCACGACCTCGCGCGCGCCGACTGCAGCGGCGCCTTCGATGGCCGCCTCGAGCATCGGCACCAGGGTGTCATTCCCCTCGATCGAAAAACGCTTGTAGCCCTGATAGGCGCGAGCGAGGAAGCGCTCGAGGCCATCGACTTCCGTGAGGCGACGCAGGACGGCGCGCTTCTCCTCGTCGGTGAGCGTTCGCCGCATCTCGCCATCCTCGATCACGCGGCGGAACCATGCGCGCTCGGCATCCCGCTCGATGTGCTCGAACTCGAAGCCGATCGTAGCGGAGTAGACGCCGCGGAGACGCGCGACGGCGGCGGCGGCGGTGGCATCGGCCTCGAATCCGAGCGCCGACCCTGGAATGATGGCGAGATCCGCCTCGGTTATGCCGTGGAACTCGGCCTTAAGCTCGGCGGCGCCGGCGGGAGGCGATCCCAGCGGATCGAGTTGTACGCCCAGATGGCCATACTGGCGGATGGCCTGTACCAGGGCCGCGGCGCCCGCGATTTTTCGTAGATACGCCGGATCGGCAGCGGGCGGAGACGCGACGCCGCGGAGCTGGCTGGCCATGGCAAAGAACTGCCGCCAGGACTCGTCCACCGAGTCCGGATCGCGCTCGAAACGCTCCTGCATCTCGGCCACGTATCCATCGTTGAACGCGGAGATGATTGGGAGATCCGTCATAGCTGTAATGTAACGTCGCTACCTGCGGCATGCCCGTTACCCCGACCGCCGTTTCCTCGTCTTTTGGAGACTGAGGGAGAGTGCGTCCGTGGGGGCTGCACAGCGACCTACCGTTTCGGGAGAAACCACAATGCGCGTCAGCGGAAAGAAGGGCTTCACTCTGATCGAACTTCTGATCGTCGTCGTGATTATCGGCATTTTGGCCGCGATCGCGATTCCGAAGTTCGCGAGCACCAAGGAAAAGGCGTATCTGGCGTCCGAGAAGTCGGATCTGCGTAACCTGGCGACGTCGGAAGAGGCGTAC
>DATHJR010000544.1:0-2291 GCA_035286525.1 Gemmatimonadaceae bacterium
CCTGCTCGTGCTGCTGATCGCGGTGGCGAACGTCGTCAGCCTGCAGCTCGCGCGAGCGATACGGCGCGCCCAGGAGTTCGCCGTTCGCGGGGCGCTGGGTGCGAGTCGCGCGCGGATGATCCGCCAACTGCTCACCGAGGGATTGCTGCTTGCCTTTCTCGGTGGCGTCGCTGGACTGCTCGTCGTTTACGTCACGTTGCCGCTCCTCGTCGCGCAACTCCCGCAGGCGCTGCCGAGGCTGTCGGCCATTCACGTCGACATCGGCGCGCTCGTCGTGGTCGCCGCGATAGTTCTTCTTCTCGGCATCGTCATGGGACTCGCGCCGGCGCGCGGGCGCCTCGACGATTTGTCCGCCGCGATGGGCTCGGGCAATCGCCTCTTTGGTACGGCGAATCACGCGGCGCGCGCCACCCTGGTCGTAGGGGAGGTCGCGCTCGCCGTGATGCTGCTCGTGAGCGCCGGGCTGCTCGGGCGAAGCCTCGTTCGACTGATGGGCATGAACGCCGGATTCGACACGACGCACCTGCTCACGCTCGAGATCAATTCCTCGGGCACCAAGTATCCGAACGATTCGAGCGTCTTCAATTATCACGATCGCGTGCGCGAGGCGGTGGGCGCGCTTCCCGGAGTGACCAGTGTCGCCGTCGCCAACCAGCTGCCGCTCGGGGGGAACGTCGACATGTACGGCGTCATCGATCCGGCCAACGTCCCAGCGAACCCGGAGCTCGTGCCGAGCGGCGATCGGTATGCGGTGTCGACCGAGTACCTGCGCACGATGCGCATTCCGATTCTCGCCGGGCGAGGTCTTGTCGCATCGGATGCGATGGATGGTGCGAACAAGGTCGCACTCGTCAGTGCCGCGCTCGCGGAACGCATGTGGCCCAACGAGAGCGCGATCGGCAAGGCAATTCGCGTCGGCGGACCCGACGCGCCCATTCGCACGATCATCGGGGTGACGGGCAACATCCGGCACACTGGATTGGACGCGAAGACGACGCTGCAGTGGTACATCCCAGAGCGACAGATGTTCTTCGCCGACAATCAGGAAGTGCTGATCGTCCGGACAGCGAACGATCCCGCCGCGCTCGCGTCCGCCGTTCGGAGAACGATCGCGGCGATCGATCCCGCTCAGCCGATCGTGAAGATCGCGACGATGGATCAGGTGGTGGCGGCGTCGACGAGCCAGCGCCGACTCGCGCTCGTGCTGTTCGGCGCGTTTGCCGTGGCGGCATTGCTGCTGTCCGTCGCCGGGATCTATGGGGTGCTTGCGGGGAGCGTGTCCGAACGCACGCGAGAGATCGGCGTCCGCAGTGCACTTGGCGCGACGCCGAGCAGCCTCATTGGCTTGATCGTGGGGCAGGGAGGCCGCCTCGCCGCGCTCGGAATCGTGCTGGGGATCGGTGGCTCGTTCGCACTGACTCGATACCTCCAGTCATTGCTGTTTGGCATCGCGCCAAACGACCCAGCGACGCTGGCTGGCGTATGCCTGCTTCTGGCTGGCGTCACGCTTGCAGCCTGCGTGGTGCCCGCGGTGCGGGCGGCGCGCGTCGATCCGAGTGCGGCGCTGCGGAGCGTGTGACGGTGCCGGCGAACGCCTATTCGTCCAGGCGCGCGGCCATTGGCGACGCTTTGCAGAACACCATCATGTTTTCTGAATAGAATTCCTCAACCGCGTGCATCTGCGCCGTCCAATCAGAGTGCAGGTGATATCCACGCTTCGCAAACATCGCGACCCAATACGATTGGGGCTGCTCGTTGAAGTGTCCCTCTCCCCCCTGGCCCGGTGGTGCGGCGGACAGCGTAACGATTTCCGAGTGCCGACACAGATTATCGACGAAGGTCTCGACGTGGCGTGGGTGAATGTGCTCGGCCACCTCGAAGCACCAGACCAAATCGAATCGCCGTCCCAGGTCGAGTGGACGTCGCAGGTCGTGTCGCCTGATGAGTTCCGGATGTTCACTTGCACGAATGGCAGCCCGCGAGGCCTCCACTCCGACGGCCGCGATTCCAGCCTCCACGAACTGCCGCAACGTCGATCCGGTCCCACAGCCCACGTCCACAACCGTGAGTGGTTCAACAAGCTCAATGAGGCGGGCTACTTTGAGTGAGGGGTGCAGCGACGCCATACCCAATTCGTCGTCGGCGAACAGAATCCCGGATTTCGATACGCGCCGATAGATGGCCTTCGCGCCCGCTCGCCAGTTGCTCGGAAGGGCGTATCGAGAGTTGCGGGCGATGTAGGCGATGAGGGAGTTCATGGGAGGTCGTCGGAGTCGGCGCCGGCTTTATCA
>DATHJR010000545.1:0-2982 GCA_035286525.1 Gemmatimonadaceae bacterium
CGCCAGCGTTCGGAGTCGTACAGCGATTCTCGCATCGTTTCGCGAAAGAAATATCGTCCGAGGCATATGCAATTATCGAACTCAAGGGTGATTCGAGCGCGTGATCGGCGCGATATGCGGGGCATGCTCGGGTGGCGCGCGATTCCCTTGCGCGGCGCGGAGCTCCCTTCGATTCCGGCGTAAACCGGCGCCTTTGGATTTCGATGTTCGCTCCTCAATAGTGTTCGATATTGGGACGCGAATTCTCGATTCCGGACGTGTCCGGCACGATCCTGCGATTGCGATGCTCGCATAACTCTTTATTTCGCAGCGTGTTACAGATGTGCCGCCGTGGCACGATCATTCCATTAGCATCTACTCGAGCGAGGCGCCTTTTTTCGGCTCCAAGCCCCTCATTTCGTTGTTATCCCGCCCACGAGAATCGATTTGGATATCAAGCGCGACCCACCGAAAAAAGGAAAACGAATCGCCTACATCGGCGCCGCCATCGTCGCTCTGATCGCCGTGACGGTGGCCCTCAGCCGCCTCGAGGCGGCTCCGCCAACCGTTGAGCGCGGATCGCTGTGGATCGACACCGTGCGCCGGGGCGAGATGCTGCGCCAGGTGCGCGGCCCCGGCACGCTGCAGCCGGAGCAGATTCGTTACGTGTCGACCGTAACCGCGGGGCGCGTCGAGCGAGTGCTCGTTCGACCCGGCGCCAAGGTGGACGCAGGCACCGTGCTCGTCGAGCTCTCGAATCCCGACGTGCAGCTCGAGGCGCTGAGCGCGGAGCAGCAGCTCAACGGCGCCGAGGGCACGCTCGTGACGCTGCAGACAAATCTCGAAACGGCGCGCCTGAACCAGGAAGGCGTCGTTGCGACGACTCGCTC
Organism: Gemmatimonadaceae bacterium; assembly: GCA_035286525.1. Classification (GTDB taxonomy): domain Bacteria; phylum Gemmatimonadota; class Gemmatimonadetes; order Gemmatimonadales; family Gemmatimonadaceae; genus FEN-1250. The sequence goes on from DATHJR010000545.1 coordinate 870, forward strand.
CGACTACAACGAAGCGAAGCGCAACGCCGACGTCGCGGCGGGGCTGGACACGCTGCTCTCGAAAAACGATGTCGGCAAAGCGCACGACAAAGACATCGAGCTCGCGGCGCGGATGCGCATCGAGCAGCAGCGCCTCACGGTGATGTCGGACAACATCAAGCAGCAGATCTCGCTGCAAAAGGAACAGGTCGCGAAGCTGCGGGACATCGTGCGCTACCAGGAGGCGCGCGTGCAGTCGATGAAGGTGCTGGCCGGCGCGGATGGCGTCGTCCAGGACATGGAGCTCCAGCCCGGACAGTGGCTACAGGCCGGAACGATGCTCGCGAAGGTCGCGCAGCCCGGCAAGCTCAAGGCCGTGCTGCGAATTCCCGAGACGCAGGCCAAGGACATCGTCATCGATCAGCCAACACAGATCGATACGCGAAACGGGATCATTGCCGGCCACGTATTCCGTATTGACCCCTCCGCCCAGAACGGAACGGTGGGCGTCGAGGTTTCGCTCGACGGCACGCTTCCGGGCGCGCGTCCGGATCTCTCCGTGGATGGTACGATCGAGATCGAACGATTGAAGGACGTGCTCTACGTCGGCCGTCCGTCGTACGGTCAGGCCGAAAGCACCGTCGGGATGTTCCGGCTCTCGCCGAATGGTACCGAAGCGACGCGTGTGAATGTCAAGCTCGGACGCAGCTCGGTGAACACCATCGAGATCAAGCAGGGACTCAACGTGCACGACCGCGTGATCATCTCCGACATGTCCGCCATGGATTCCCACGAGAAAGTACGCGTGCAGTAACGCTCCAAGCTTCCGATCCCTCCCTGTCACCTCAACGCCTTTCCCCCGCGAGCACAATGACCTCTCTGTCACAGCCCTTCTCAACCGGCACGACGACGCTGGACTCACCGCTGCTGCGCCTCGATGGGATCACGAAGGTCTACTACACGGACGAGGTCGAGACGCACGCACTGTCGGGAATTCATCTCGAGGTCAAGCGGGGCGGCTATCTCGCGATCGCTGGTCCATCCGGATGCGGCAAGACCACGCTTCTCTCCATCCTTGGTCTGCACGACACCCCATCCGACGGCACCTATCTGCTCGACGGCGAGCCGGTGGGAAAGCTGAGCGCCGCCGAACGGGCGCGCGTTCGCAATCGGCAGATCGGATTCATTTTCCAGGCGTTCAACCTGATCGGCGATCTCACCGTGTACGAGAACGTAGAGCTGCCGCTCACATATCGCGGCATGGAAGGGAGCGAGCGGAAGAAGCGCGTGCACGACGCGCTCGAGAAGGTCGGAATGTCGCATCGCATGAAGCACTATCCTTCGCAGCTCTCGGGCGGTCAGCAGCAGCGCGTCGCCGTGGCGCGCGCGGTGGCCGGCGAGCCACTCATTCTCCTCGCTGACGAGCCGACCGGAAACCTCGACTCGACGAACGGCGAGGCGGTGATGGAGCTGCTGCGCGATCTTCACCGGCAAGGTGCGACGATCATCATGGTCACGCACGATCCGCGTTATGCGCGGCATGCCGACCGTTCGATTCATCTGTTCGACGGCCTGATCGTCGAGGATCTCAACCAGGAGCAGGCGGCGCGCGACGAGGCACAGCTGCGCGAGTCGGGCTTCGAGGTGAGCTGACCATGGAAGCCTTCGTTCGCGACCTTCGCTTCGCGGTGCGCATGCTCGTCTCGCGCCCCGGCTTCACCGTGCTCGCCGTCGTCTGCCTGGCGCTCGGAATCGGTGCCAGCGCCGCGATTTTCAGCGTCGTGAACGGAGTGCTGCTCAAGCCGCTGCCCTTTCCCAATGCGGACAAGCTGATTGTGTATGGATCGAGCCGGTCGAAGGGCGACATTGGATCGCTCTCCGCGCCCGACTTCGTCGACCTGCGAGCGGGAGCCAAGCTCGCGGAGCTCGCGGCGTATGCGGACAATGCGTTCAGCTTTCGCGGCAATGATGCATCGGTCGAGCTTCGCGGAGCCCAGATCTCCTCGAACCTCTTCCACACCCTGGGCGTGTCACCGGCGCTCGGGCGCGGTCCCTCGATGGAAGAGGAGCTCCCGAAACGGGGCCAGGTCGTCGTGCTCAGCTACGGCGCGTGGCAGCGGCTGTTCAATGGCGA
>DATHJR010000546.1:0-3203 GCA_035286525.1 Gemmatimonadaceae bacterium
GGTCTTGAATGTCTCGATCAGGCCGGCGAGCTCGAATACCGACATGTTGCCGATGGCCTCGAGGATCTCGTCTGGACTCAGCGTTGTGTTCGCCATTTTGTTCTCTCTCTCCTAAGTCAATCCCAGGTGTTCGATGTTTCCTGGGGCGTGTTGTATCGGACAATCCACCTGGGAACCGTTACGCGCTTTCGGCGCCTTCCTTCTGTTGCCGCAGCGCTTCCATCGCTCCTGCAAACGTGCTGAGCACACCGGAGAGCGCACCGAGGAACGCGCTCAGCGGCGACTGCAATCCTGCGCCGAGATCCGCCAGCATCTGCTCCCGCGAGGGGAGCGACGCGAGCTGCTTCACTTGCGCGGTGTTGATCGCCTTGCCGCTGAGCATGCCGCCCTTCACCGAGGGGCGCTGCTCGTTCTCCTTCGCAAAGTCGTTCAACACCTTGGCGGCCGCGACCGGATCCTTCCCGATCACGACGCCGGTCGGTCCACGCAGGCGCGAGCCCGCGAGTCCCGACTCGTTCACCGCGCGAAGCGCGAGTGAGTTCTTGATGACCACGTACTCGACGCCCGCCTTGCGGAAGCGACGGCGCAGCTCCGTCATCTTCTTGACGTTCAGCCCGGTGAAATCCGTGTAGTAGAACGCGGTGGCACCGTTGATCTTCGCCGTCAGCTCCGTGACGAGCTGCTCCTTCTCGTTGCGCTTCATCGTCTAGGACCGGTACGGGGTAATGTCGATCGCGACGCCGGGCCCCATGGTGCTCGAGATCGCCACGTTCTGCACGTAGACGCCCTTGGACGCGGAGGGCTTGGAGCGGATGATCTGATCCATGAACGCGGCGAAATTCGACGACAGCGCATCGGCGCTGAATGACACCTTGCCGATCGGCGCATGTACATTCCCGCCCTTGTCGACGCGGAACTCGATCTTACCGGCCTTCACCTCGCGAACCGCGCGCTCGACGTCGAAGGTGACGGTGCCGGCCTTCGGGTTTGGCATCAGCCCGCGGGGACCAAGCACGCGTCCCAGCTGTCCGACCTGTCCCATCTGATCAGGCGTGGAGATGAGGACATCGAAGTCCATCCATCCTTCCTTGATCCGGGGAATCAGCTCGATGCCCACGAACTCCGCGCCCGCAGCCTCGGCCTCGCGCGCCTTTTCGCCGACCGCGATCACCGCCACGCGCACCGACTTGCCGGTGCCGGCGGGGAGCACGACCGTTCCGCGCACGACCTGATCGGCGTGGCGCGGATCGACACCGAGCCGCACCGCGATCTCGACCGTCTCGTCGAACTTCGCGAACGCCGCGCTCTTCACGAGCTCGATCGCCTGACGCGCCTGATACGCCTGCAGTGCCGTGCGCTTCTTCGCGGCGTCGACGTACTTCTTGCCGTGATCGGGCATTAGTCGATCACCTCGATTCCCATCGACCGCGCGGCGCCCGCGATCATCGCGATGGCCGAGTCGATGTTGTCCGTGTTGAGGTCGGGGAGCTTGATCTCCGCGATCTTCCGCAGCTGTGCACGCGTGACCTTGCCAACCTTCGTCCGATTCGGAACTCCCGAGCCCTTCTCGAGCCCGAGCTCCTTCTTGAGGAGCACGGCGGCGGGCGGAGTCTTCAGGATGAACGTGAACGACTTGTCCGAGAAGATGGTCACCTCGACTGGGAGGATGATCCCATCCTGATTCTGCGTGCGAGCGTTGAACTCCTTGCAGAACGCCATGATGTTGATGCCGTGCGGACCGAGCGCCGTTCCCACCGGAGGAGCCGGATTCGCCTTGCCTGCCGGCACCTGCAGCTTCACAAAACCCGTTGCCTTCTTCGCCATAACCTTCCTATCGCGTTGTGTGGGGGTAAGTCACGCGCGCCACTCGCTCGCGTCGACCGCAGCCCCACCGTTCCAGCTCCCACTTTGTGTTTATCGTCGTCGTGGTAGCCGACGTCCTGCCTGTCGCGCCCGTATCCGAAGCCGTCAGTAGCCCTTCAGCTGCAGATAGTCGAGCTCGACACTCGTGGGCCGTCCGAAGAGCGACACCGACACGCGAACCTTGCCCTTGTCGGCGAACACTTCCTCGACGGTGCCATTGAAATCGGTGAACGGTCCTTCGGTGATCGCGACCGCCTGACCCACCATGAACGGAATCTCTTCCTTCGGCTCTTCCTGCTCGCGCTCGTCGGCGATCCCTAGGAGGCGATTGACTTCATCGGCGCGAAGCGGCTGCGGGAGCCGCTCCTGTCCGACGAACTTGATGACGCCCTGGATGCTGTTGATGTCGTGCAGCGTTTCCTGGTTCATCACCATCTCGACGAGCACGTAGCCCGGATAGATCTTCCGTTCGACGTTGACCTTCTTGCCTGCCTTGATCTCCACTACTTCCTGCGTCGGCACGAGCGCCTGGCGGATCGGACGATCCTCGGCCGGCCGTGCATCGGACTCGATGCGACGCAAGATCAGCGAGCGCACCTTGTTCTCGTGTCCCGCTGTGGTCTGGATCGCGTACCAGCGATGCCCTTCGACGAGTGTGCTCATTTAAACAGCGACGGAATGAACTGTACGAGCACGGCCTGGAAGAACAGATCCATGATCGCGATGAGTCCGGCGATTACGAGCACGACGATGATGATCGTACGCGTGGCCTCGATCAGCTGGCGCCTGTCGGGCCAGGTGACTTTCCTGAGCTCCACCTGCACTTCGCGCAGGAACGGTCCCGTGCGGGCGATGTTCGCGCGAAGAGTCTGCAGCCACGAGCCATGACGTACCGCGTCGGTGGCCACGTTTACTTCGTTTCCTTGTGGAGCTTGTGGCAGTTGCAGCGGGGGCAATACTTCTTCCACTCGACGCGCTCCGGATGGAGGCGCTTGTTCTTATCGGTGAAGTAATTGCGATTCTTGCAGTCGCTGCAGGCAAGAATGATTTTTTCGCGAGGCATGTTCGGCAACGATTAAAGAGATCGGCCGGATCGAATCCGGCCTGGAGACGCCATCAGGCGTCTCCTTCACTACGAGAAACGCCATCAGGCGTCTCCTTCACTACGAGAAACGCCCTCAGGCGTCTCCTCTACTACGAGAACGCCATGTTGGCGTCTCCTGCGCTGTGCCAGCCGCCTACTACTTGATGATCTTGGTGACGACGCCGGCGCCGACGGTGCGGCCCCCTTCGCGGATCGCGAAGCGCAGCCCCTCGTCCATCGCGATCGGCGTGATCAG
>DATHJR010000547.1:0-2935 GCA_035286525.1 Gemmatimonadaceae bacterium
CTCCGGAAGTAGCAGAAGCTCCGGTGGCACGTTCCCTGGCCGCCGCGACGTCGGCGAGAGCATTGATCTCGGGCGAGTTCAGGATCGGTCGCGGATAGCCCTCCGCAGCAACCTCGATCATCGCGCGACCCACGTTCACCGTCGTCGTAACGTGCCGTGAAATTGTCCTGCGGAGAAGTGGGTAGAGAAATCCAAGCACGTCGTACATTGCCTGGTAGACTCCAGTCCTCGACCGCACGCCCCGAAGCGGTTGAATGTATCCGGGACGGAACATGTAGGCCGCCTTGAACGGCATCGCAAGCAGGTCGTTCTCGGTTTCTCCCTTCACGCGCGCCCACATGGTGCGACCGCGCGCCGTGCTATCGGTGCCGTCGCCGGAGACGTAGACGAAGGTGAGCTGCCGGCTCTGCGCGAGAAGCGCGGATGCCGCGGCGAGCGTCACGTCGTGCGTGATGCGACGGTAGTCGGGCTCCTTCATGCGAAAGGAGGATACGCCCAGGCAGAAGAAGCAGGCATCCACGCCGACGAATTCTTCGCGGAGGGAATCGAAGTCGAGGAAATCGCGGTGCACGATCTCACGCAGCTTCGAATGCCGCACGCCGGTGCTACCACGGACGATCGCGAGCACGGAGCTCACCCGTGCCGAATCGAGACATTCGAGGAGCACGCCGGCCCCGACCATTCCCGTCGCACCGAACAGCACGACCCTCATCGCACGTCCGCCTGTGAGCAGGGCCGCATCACGCGATCGCGTTCGCTCCGAGCTCGTGGCGCCCCGTCGTGACGAACCCTTCCTGCTGACCGCGCACCAGCTGCTCGAGGAGCGCTGCCGCGTCCTCGACTGTCGTTCTACCGGTATTAATCTGCACGTCGTACAGGAGTGGATCGAGAACGTCGCGGTGGAAGTAACGTTGAGTGTATCGGCGTCGAATGTCGTCCATCTCCCGCGCCTTCGCCGCGGCGGTGGAGGCATCCCATCCGAAACGCGAGCGGAGCCGTGACACGCGCGACTCGAGTGGCGCGACGAGCCGCACGTGAAGCGCGTTCGGCCGGTTCGCGAACATGCATTGCGCTCCGAAGCCGACCACGATCAGCGGCAGCGTCTGCGCCGCCTCCGTGATCGATTCCAGCGCCGCCTCGGCGATCGCGTCGATGCGAAGCATGTTGGAGAAGTCGATGCCCGGCGCTTCGGGCGGCGCCACCAGCAGCGCCGCGGTGAGTCGCGCGAGCAGGGTAGGGGCGTGCTCGCGCAGCCGCTCGACGGCGGCCGTGTCCATGTTCAATCGCTTCGCGCAGCGACAGGCCACGTCGTCGTCGAGCACCGGCCAATTGAGCCGCGCACCCAACAGGCGCGCGACATCGCTCCCTCCGGCGCCGAACTCCCGCGAAACCGTGAGGAGCTCGGGGCGTGTGCTGTTCATTGTCCGATCCCTCCGCGCGAGCGCGAGAATGCCTTCGGGACGTACGATGCAAGCATAACTCGCACCCGTGCCGGAGCGGAAGCGGGGAGGTGTTCGCTCTAACCCTCCCGGAGCGCCTCGGAAGGGTGCACCGCGGCTGCCCGCCGGGCCGGGATCCAGCTCGCCGCGAGTACGGCGAGGACGAGGACGGCCAGAATCGCCGCAAACGTCAGCGGGTCGGTCGGGACGACATCGTACAGCAGCGAGCGAAGAACGCGAGTTGCAGCCAGCGCCGCCGCCAGCCCGATCGCGCCGCCCACACAGGCGAGCACGAGCCCGTGCCGCAGGATCATTCCCACGAGCTCGTTGCGCGATGCGCCAAGCGCGACGCGGATGCCGATCTCGCGCGTGCGCTGCGCGACGCCGAACGAGATGACGCCGTAGGTTCCCATCGTCGCGAGCGCGAGCGCCACGAGGCCGAACAGCGCGAGCACCAGGGTGCTGAAGCGCGCGTAGCGCAACGCGTCCGAGAATCGCTCCCGCATCGTGCGCATTTCGTACACGGGCGATGATGGCAGAAGGTCGCGAACGAGCCGCCGCGCGGGCGCCGCGAGCGCACTCGCATCGCCGGCCGAGCGCAGAATCAGCATCATCCGGCCGCGCGGAGACTGATAATACGAGAGGTACACGTCCGGTGTCGCCGCCGAGTCGGGCGACGCGAAACGAACATCTCCCACGACTCCGACGACGTACGCGGTGTCCTTCCAGAAACCGCCCTGTCCGACGCTGACCGGGCGACCGATCGGATCCTCCCCGGGCCAGAACTGCCGCGCCGCCGCCTCGTTCACGAGAACGACCTTTCGGACGCCGACGCGATCGTCGCGCGTGAAGTTGCGGCCACGTACGAGCGGCACGCGTAACACCGGCATCCACGATGGCGTCACCCAATGCACACCGACACTTGGCTCCGTTCCCGGAACCGGTGCGGGCCGGTCCCGGAACACGATCGCGGTGCCGTTGCATCGCCCGCTCAGGGGAGGGCAATCGATGAGCGCCGATCCAGTGGCGCCCGGAAGCGACGCCGTGCGCTCGAGCATTTCGTCGAAGAAGCCGGGAAGGGAATCTCGGCCGTACCCGTCCGGCGTGTAGAAGCGCATCGTCAACGTCTGCGTGGGGTCGAAGCCCGGGTTCACGCGCAGCAGCTTGTCGAGGCTGCGCAGCATCAGCCCCGAGCCCGCGAGCAGGACGACGGCGAGCGCAATCTCTATCGTTGCGAGAACGTTGCGGCTCGTCAGGATGCGCTTAGATCCATCGCCGCCGCCTGATTCCTCCTTCAGCGCCCCCGTGAGCGAGCGGTGCGTGGATTGCAGCGCCGGCACGAGCCCGAACGCGATCCCTGTCGCGATCGCGAGTGCGCCCGCGAACGCGAGCGCCGCACCGTCGAGATGGATGTCGGCGAAGCGCACGGCGCCGATGCCGGCGAGATTCTGCACGCGGAGCGCGTTGCCGGGATCGAGGGCCGCGAGCAGGCGCAC
>DATHJR010000548.1:0-6408 GCA_035286525.1 Gemmatimonadaceae bacterium
GCGTGCCGCGCCTGCGGACGCGGGCTCGTTGGAGCTCTCGCCGTCGATGTGCTTCGGCGTTTCGAGCTCGGGACCCGCGAACAGCGCCGCGAGCTCCGCAGCGGTGGCCGGCGCGGCCGCGTACTCCGACGTCGTCCGAAGGGGAGGAAGATCGGCGTCCAGCTCATCCTGGTCATCCGGGGCCAGATCGCCGATGTCGGTCATCGCGAGCTCGCCAGAATCGTCGTCCGACTTGGGGCTTGCCTGCGACACGGGCACTACGGGCGAGGCGGTGGGCGGCGTTGGCGAGTGGCGGTCGAATCCTCCGACATACTCCGGAAGACCCAACGAGCCGGAGCGCTTCGTGAGCGGCGGCTCCGCCTCGGGTGCCTGGTCGCTCGCCTCGGCAACGGGCGCGGGTGCGCTCGGCGCGGGCATCTCGCTCGAGGCAGACTTCGCATCGGCGGGAAGATTCTCGGGTATCACACCGATCGTGAAGCGCGGACGCGTCGGCTGCATCGCCTGCGCGGAAAGCGGGGTGACGGTCGGGCTGTCCGGATGGATGTCGCTCCAGCTCACGGGCGCCGCTTCGGCGGCCGGTGCGGCGTCCGTGCCACCGCTCGCCGCAGCGGATGCCGCCGCGGGCGCGTCGAGCTCCTCGAGCTGCGCAGCGATGTCGTCGTTCTGCGGATCGACCTCGAGCAGCTTGTGATACCAACCGCGCGCGGCGTCCACATCGCCGCTCTCGCGTGCGATGTCACCAAGCTGTCGCAGCGCGATCAGATTCTCGGGGTCGAGAGTGAGCGCGGTCTCGAATGTCGAGCGGGCTTCATCGAGCTTCTTGCTCTCGAAGAGGGCCTGTCCCAACACGATGTAGCCGCTGATGTATGTCGGCTGGAGCGGCACGTGCGCCCGACAGATCTCGATGGCTTGGTCGAGATCGCCTGTTTTTCGATACTCGTTCGCGAGGCGCGCGAAGACCCGTCGCGGATTCTCGGCGAATTGTTTGAGGAGGTCTTCGATCAGGGCGGAGTTGGCCATTCAAGCCCTCGGGGAGGCCGCACATTGGTTGGCGGCGGAGAGTCGGTGAAGATACATGAATCTGACGATCGAAGTCAATCGGAAGTCATACGCTGCCTTGATTTTACGTCTCCCAATCCAATAAATTTGGTGGCTCAGCCCGCCCGTTTCTCTCACGTGGTTGCAAGGAGTCGCGCACCGTGCTTCAAAGTATGCGGAGTGCCGCCAAGTACATCTGGTGGGCCATCGCCATCCTCTTCCTGATCGGCTTCGTATTCTATCAGCAATCAGGGCTGACGAGTCAGAAGGTGACCCCGGGGACCGCGATCGCGACGGTAAATGGCACCGACATCAACTTTATCGACTTCGAGCGCATCTCACAGGGTCGCATTCGCCAGGAACAGGAAGGATCGGGCGGGAAGTCGCTGACGCTCGATCAGCAGCGTCGGATCGAGGATGAAACGTTCAACGACGAGGTGACGAAAATCCTCCTCGAGCAGGAGTACAAGCGCCGCGGCATCACCGTTTCAGACGCTGAGATCCTGCAGGCGGCGCTCGCGAGCCCTCCGCAACAGTACATGCAGGACCCGCAGTTTCAGACCGAGGGCCAGTTCGACTTCGAGAAATATCGCCGCTTCATCTCCAGCCCCGCGGTGAAGGACCAGGGACTGCTGCCGCTGTTCGAAGGCTACTACCGCGAACAGCTGCCCAAGCGAAAGCTGTTCGAGCAGATCGCCGGACCGGTGTACGTAACGGACGCGCAGCTCTGGCGCGGGTACCAGGATCAGCACGACAGCGCCCAGGTGTCGTTCCTCGCCCTTGATCCAGCGACCATACCCGATTCGTCCGTTCACGTCTCGGATGCCGAGCTCCACTCGTACTTCGACAGCCACCAGAAGGAGCTGCAGGATCGGCCAGGGCGCGCGATCGTCTCGATCGTCGCGATTCCACGCACGGTGACGGCGGCCGACACCGCCGCCGCACGCGCGAAGGCCGAGGCGATTCGTGCGGAGATTTCCGGGGGCGCGAAGTTCGAAGACGTCGCGAAGCGCGAGTCCGCCGATTCCGGCTCCGCGATCAAGGGCGGCTCGCTCGGCAAGGCCGGCAAGGGACAGTTCGTGAAGGCGTTCGAAGACGCCGCGTACGCGCTCAAGCCGGGCGAGCTCTCGCAGCCCGTGCTGTCGCCATTCGGCTTTCACATCATCCGAGTCGACGAGCGAAAGGGCGACTCGATCACCGTTAGTCACGTGCTCGTGCGCATCGCGCAGAGCGACTCGTCGGCGGCACTCACCGATCGTCGGGCCGACTCGTTGTCGAGGGCCGCGAACATCGATAAGCCGTCGGAGTTCGACGACGTGGCGCGCGCGGTCGGACTCAAGGTCAGTCAGGTCACCGCGCTGGAGTCCGATCCCCTCACCTGGAACGGCGCGTACGTTCCCGGCGGCTCGGCGTGGGCGTTCGGCGGCGCGAAGGTTGGCGAGACGAGCGATCTGATCGATGCCGACGACGCGTACTATCTCGTGCGCCTCGATTCGCTGCGCGCGGGAGGCAAGCCGACTTTCGACGGCGCTCGCGACGACATTCGCGGCGAGGTGATTCGCGCGAAGAAGCTCGACATGTTGCTTCCGAAAGCGCAGCAACTCGTCGCCGCCGTCCGCGGTGGTCAGACGCTCGAGGCAGCGGCGCAGGGTTCGGGACTCAAGGTCGAGAAGTCGACCTCCTTCGCGCGCGCCACGCAGGTCCCCACGCTCGGCCAGGCGACGGAAGCGATCGGCGCCGCGTTTGGGACGAAGGTCGGGTCCGTTGCGCCGGCATCGAAGGGTCAGAACAATGTGATCGTGTTGCGGGTCGACCGCCGCACCCCGTCGGACAGCGCCGCATTCGAGAAACAGAAGGTCGAGCAGCGGCAGCAGATGCTGCAGCGGATCAAAGAGCAGCGCGTGCAGCAGTTCGTCGCCGCGCTCCGCGATGCGGCGAAGATCGAGGACAATCGGCGGCTCGTGAAGCAGAACGCTCGGCAGGCCACGAGCTGATTCGGCGCCGGTGCATGACGAACGCGGGGAGGCGCCAGTCGACCGGCGCCTCCCCGCTCTGCTCTCCGAGGCTGTGACCTACTGAATCAGGCGGCGCGGCTCCGGGCGGGTCTCTTCCGCCACTGGCGCGCCATCGATCGTGCGCGGAGGCTCGCTTCGCAGCGTGTCCGCGCGCGGCGGCGTCGCGACCTCGTGAGTCACATCGTTGATGTTCTTCTTGAACTCCTTTATTCCCTTCCCGAACGATGCCGCCACCTCCGGAATTCTCTTCGCACCGAAGAGAAGGAGGATGACGACCATGATCATGAGTATTTCGCCGAAGCCTAGCTGACCGAACATAGGAACCCCCTAGAAGAGCGACCGGGCGATGAGATAGGCAACGAGCACACCCAGAAAGCTGAGAAGCGAAACGTCGAGCGCCACCGGTCCGATGGCGAATTTGACGATAATCAGATCGATCGACAGTGCGCCGAGCTGCGGCGTGACTCCCGACGTGAGAAACTCCTTCACGGCTCCCGCCGGAAGAAAGTGGCGGGCGACCTGCGTCATCAGCCCTCCCACGATGAAACCGATGGCCAGTACGACTGCATGAAACCCTGGCCGGTGCTTGGAAGATCCACGTGGTGGCATTACTGGCTTCGGTCGAGGGCGTAGGCAATCGCGTCGTAGAGCGCGCCGCGCGCCGGAGTATCGGGAAGCCCGGCGAGCGCATCCTCCGCCTCGCGGGCGTACTCGTCGCCGCGGCGCCGAGCGTAGTCGAGCCCGCCGCGATCGCTCACGATCTCCACCACGCGGGCGATTTGCTCATCCATCGGCTCTGGCGCGTCGAAGAGCGCGTCGACATCTGCGCGCTCCGCCGCCGACATCGTGCGCAGCGCGGCGATGAGTGGGAGCGTGACCTTGTGCTCGCGCAGATCGAGCCCGCACGGCTTGCCGGTCGCTCGCTCGTCGGACGTGTAATCGAGCAGATCGTCCGCGACCTGGAAGGCCATGCCGAGGCGCTCTCCATAGCGCGCAAGCGCGACTCGGCTCGAGCGCGCTCCGGCCAGCGCCCCGATCTCGCACGCGGCAGAGAGAAGCGACGCCGTCTTGGATCTAATGAGCGCCTCGTAGTCATCCTCGGTGAAGCCCAGTGCGTCGAGCGCGGTGAGCTGGCGCATTTCGCCCACGGTCATGGCGTTCGTCGCGTCGGAAAGAACGCGCAGCACTTCGAGATCGCTCGCGCGCACGAGCTCGACCACCGCGCGCGAGTACAGGAAGTCGCCCATGATCACCGACACCTGGTGACTGAAGAGCGAGTTCACGGTTGGCATGCCGCGGCGCAGCGCGGAGTGATCCACCGAGTCGTCGTGCACGAGCGTGGCGAGATGCACCAGCTCGAGAATCGCGGCGAGCGTCGTCGCGCGCGGTTCCTCCTCCCCCTCCACCGCGCTCGCCAACAGCACGAGCGTCGGGCGAAACATCTTCCCTTTCATCAACAGCAAGTGACTGTTGACCTCATCGATCAGCGGCAGCTGCGCGAGGATGATGCGGCGCAGATCTTCGGACACGCGGTCCAGGCGCGCCCGCACGGGAACCTGAATGTCGGCAAGCGTCGGCGTGAGCGTCTGGCGGGCGCGTACGGACGCGCTCATTTCGCCTTCCGCTCTACGGCCGACAACCGCTCGCCCACATCCCGGAACTGAATGTCCACCGTAAACACCCGCTCGTAGTACGCCACGGCGTCCTCCCACTTCTGCAGCGATTCCGAAGCATAACCCAGAAGATATAACACGCCGACGAGCGTGTCGTCGTCCGCGCCCGCGTCATTGAGCGCGCGGAGCAGGATCGTCATGGCAATCTGATACTGCCGCTTCTCGACGAAGCACTGCCCCAACGCCTCGTACGTGCGCACGCGCTGTTCGGTTCCGCGAAGCGCCTTCTGGAACTCGCTAATCGCCTCGTCGAGCAGACCCATCTCCTTGTACGCGATACCGAGGTCGTAGTGACTCTCGTGGTCGGTTTCGTCGACGTCGGAGGTGACGCCCTGCTTGAATTTCGTCAGCATGTCGGCGAAGTCCTGCTGCTCCTCAGGCTCGTGCGCCGCCGCGTCTGCCGGTCGCGCGATCCTCGGCGGCTCATCTTCGCGCAGCCACTCGGAAAGGTTCACGAAATTCTGATCGCTGGATGGCGCGATGGGCGGGCGAGCCGGCGGCTTCGGCGATGCGCGCTGCGGCGGCTCCGGAAGAGCGGTCTCGAGGGCTGCGAACAGCTCATCATCGATCGAAAGCGTGGACGACGTACGCTCCACCTCGACCGCGAGCGGAAGCGCCGCGGTTTCCGGCACCGTCCCCACCGATATCGGCGTCGGTGCGCGCGTGTCGGCGACGCGGCCCGGCTCCCGCGCTTTCTCGGACTCGAGTGCCGTCTCGTCCGCCGCCTCCAATGCCTCAACCTCCACGCCGAGCTCGCGAAGCGCGGACGCCGCGCGCGGGTCGGCCGGCGAGAGCTCGAACACGCGCCCATACACGGCACGCGACTTGTCCAGCTGGCCACTCCGAAACAAACTCTCGGCGAGCGCGAGATACGCGTCGACCAGCTGCGGCTTGTCGTTAGCGCGCACCGCATACTCCACACGCTTCTGGTGATAGCGCACGGAGTTCGGCTCGACACGAATCAGCTCGTCGGCGCTGCGACTCGCGTTCGCGAGATCTCCCTCGCGCTCGTAGCCGAACATCGTCGCCTCGAGCTCCGTGATTCCACCGGCGCGTTCGCCTTCCTCGAGCAGCGCCTCGGCGAGCTGCCGATGCAGGTCCCAAGCGGCCGGATGTTGCGACACATCGAGGTGCAGCTGCTCGAGGCGGCTCAGCGGCGGCGCGGCAACGGGAGCGGACGTACGCGGAGGCACCGGGACGATCGGCTGCGGCTCGTCGGCAGGCTCGGTCTGCCACACCAGCTCGACTGCGTCGTCCTCCTCGTCCTGTGGAAACGACGCGTCTTGCTCCGCATCGAGCATCGGAAGACCCGAGAACGCCTGGCCCGCGTCGAACGAGCTCGTACTCTCGACGTCCAGGTCGAGCATCCGCAGCGGAGGATCGTCCATGGGGACGATCACATCCATCTCGAGCGTGGGCGCGCGCTCGACGTCGATCGCGTCGCCTACGTTGTCTGACCGCGGCACCGGAGCCGAATCGCGGTGCGAGGCGAGAGTGGACTCCGCCGCCACTCCGGGCTCGTGCTCGGTCTCGAGATCACGCGCGATCTCGAATTCCGGCGTATGCTCGAGCTGGGGCTCGAACTCAGGCTCGGACTCGAATTCCTGCGACGCCCCGAGATCGGACTCCGCCGCCTGCTCCCCGGCTGCGGACGTGTCGGACACGTCCGCAGCGAAGGGAGT
>DATHJR010000549.1:0-11302 GCA_035286525.1 Gemmatimonadaceae bacterium
ATGCCTTGCCGAGAAGCGACTTGCAGATGAGCCCTACCGAGACGCCCGTCGCCGCCGCGGCGATTGCGGCGCGCAGCCCGGCGCCGCCGGCACCGATGACGAGCACGTCGTGATCGGTGCTCTGGTACTCCGCCATCAGAACAGTCTCCAGTCGGTCCAGATCCCCATCGAGCAGAGGCGCACGTAGAGGTCGGCGAAGGCGACGGAGACGAGGCTCATCCATGCCCACTTCATGTGCCACCGATTGAAACAGCTGGCGCAATCGTAGGCCCGCTGGCGCACCGGGTGGCGGGAGAGCTGATTGAAATATCCGCCGACGATGTGGCGCAGCGAGTGACAGCCCAAAGTGTAGCTGCCCAGGAGCACGACGTTCGTGGCGAGCACGAGCGTCCCCACGCCAATGCCGAAGGTCACTCGTCCAGTGGACGGGTCGGCGAACCAGAGCGCCTGGTACACATCGGATGCCAGAATCACGAGGAACACCAACGCCACGTATAGGAAATAGCGGTGCACGTTCTGAAGCACGAGCGGCAGGTGACGCTCACCGATGTAGCGCGCACGCGGCTCGCCCACCGCGCACGCCGGCGGGTCGGCCCAGAACGATTTATAGTAGGCGCCGCGATAGTAGTAGCAGGTGAGCCGGAAGAGCCCGGGGAACGGAAGGATCAGCAGCGCCGGAGAGAAGACCACCCAGCGCGGCCACCACCCCGGCTTCGCACCGAACCAGCTATGCGGGGAGTCTCCGAACAGCTCCGGAGAGTCGAAGGGCGAGAGATATGGCCCGTACGTGTAGTGACGTCCCTGGAATGCGGCCCAGGTGGCGTAGACGATGAAGGCGGAGAGAATGACGAAGACGATCGCGGGCTGCACCCACCACGCGTCGCGACGAATGGTTTCGCCGAACCGGCGTCGAGCGATGGGTAGCGGTGCGTGAGCCAAGTCGCGTCAGTTGGAGGGAGGGCGGGAATCAGAACACGGCATTCTCGCGCCCGGGCGGACGCGCCGCAAGGAGCTTACGGCAACTTGCGTCGCGCGAAAAAGTCCCTGGGGACACCAATAAAAAAAGGGAATTCTCAACCGAGAATTCCCCATCGTTCCATCTCGTGCGAGTACCGACCCCGCCTACGAAGCGCTGTCAGCCACCGCCACCATCCCATCGTCCGTCACCACACGTCGAGCACCGCGCCACTTCTTCACGCCCGCAACCTTCGGCTTCATGAGATCGGTCTCGATAACCTCGCCGGCTTTCGTGCTCGCATGCACGATCCGTCCATTGCCGACGTAGATCCCGATGTGCGACACGGCGCCCTTTCCACGACCGAACGTCACCAGGTCGCCGGGCAGCATCTGCGACGTGTCCCGCGGCACTCCAATGCCGGCGAAGGCCTGCTTCGCGGCGGTTCTGGGAACCACAGTGTGAAGAGCTGCAACGATATAACGCACGAGCCCGCTGCAATCGAAGCCGTGGTCGGGTGTCTCCCCGCCATGCACGTATTTCGTACCGATTTGCGCTCGCGCCAACGCAACAAGGCTGTCGCGCAGCGACATCGCGGAACGGCTGAAGGCTGCAAAGGGCTTTGGCGCATCCAGCGCGACGAACGCCGGTGCCTCGCGAGCCCCTTCCTGGGCGTGCGCCACTGCCGGTACGACGAACAGCGCACAGCCCACGGCGAAAAGCCGGAGCGTGCGAGTCATCGAAAGTTGGCAGTTGGAATGGAAGAGCACGCTCAATTTGTTCATGCGAGTAGACGACGAGCCGCCCAGTGCCCCAGCAACGCTGGCGAACGAGAGGCAGAAACTGCCGACAAAGCTGAAAATAGCCTAACCTTTCTAGCAAGCAGTCGCAACCAGAGCCCTGGATCGCTGCCCGAGGCGCAGTAACGCAACAATCGTGACGCCGTGACCGGAGAGCCTGCGACTCTCCGCATGAGTGCGTGGCGGCGCTGGAAACTTGCGAGCCCGTCTGTATCACAATAGTCTAGAGAACAATGATCGAGATACTCCTCGAGGGCCTCCTGTTCGTCGCCTCCATCGCGACGATCGCGGCCCTCGTTTTTTACCTCACGCGCTCGTCCACCTCGCTCGGTCTTCGCGCCCAGCAGAACAGAAACCGCGAGGCGATCGAGCGCGAGCTCGACCTCGTGTGCTCCATCCACGGCAAGCACACCGAGGAGCAGCTGGTACGCCTCGAGAGTGGCGAGCGCATCTGCCCGGAGTGTTTTCGGGAAGCCATGAAGGGGATCGTCGACTAACGCACCTCTCGAAGGAGCTCAATCCATGGACTCGGATCGTTCGCACGTGTCGCCATCGCTTCGCCTCCTGGGGATCGGTATCGCGGTCATTGCCGTGGTCATCTTCGCCCTCACCAGCACGACGTACGTGAATCCAGGGCACGTCGGAATCATCATCCATCGCACGGGCGGTGGCGTCGACCAGACTCCGTACGGGCCAGGCATCCACCTGCGCAATCCGCTCACCACCGGGATCCAGGAGTATCCGACGTACATGCAGACGCTGGTGCTCACGAGGTCCAGCAGCGAAGGCTCCGAGCGCAACGACGAGATCAACGTCAACAGCGTCGAAGGGCAGCCGCTCTCGCTCGATGTGTCGATGTCGTTCGAGCTCGATCCGCAAAAGGTGCCACTCCTCTACACGACCTTCCGCATGGCCGTGCAGGACATCGAGCACACCTACGTGAAGCAGGCGATCAGGCAGGCGCTGCAGGAAATCGTCGGCAATGAGGCGATCGCCGACATCATCGGCCCCAAGAAGGCCGAGGTGACGCTGCGCGTGCAAAATCTCATCTCGCAGCGACTGATCCAGTACGGCATCATCGTCAAGCAGTTCACGATCAACGAGCTGCGAGCGCCGCCGGCCGTGATCGAGGCGATCAACCAGAAGAACGTCATGCAGCAGCAATCGCTGACGGCCGAAAACGAGCTGCAGAAAAACAAGTTTCAGGCGCAGGGAGACTCGATCAAGGGCGCCGGCCGCGCGAAGGCGATTCTGGCAGAGGCCGAAGCGCAGGCGAAGGCGAACATCCTGCTTGCTCAGAGCGTCACGCCGACGCTCGTGCAGTACGAGATGGCGAAGCGGTGGGACGGCAAGATGCCGCAGGTAACAGGTTCGGCCATGCCCATGATCCAGATGCCCAAACCGTAGCCCCGGGGAACGGATCGTGCGAGCGATTCCCTCATGGTATCGGGGCGTCGTTCGCTCGACGCCGCTCGCAGAGTACTAGTCGAGCGGTTCGGGCATGCAGAGTTTCAGGAAGGGCAGTGGGAGTCGATCGAGGCGTTGCTTGCTGGTCGCGACGCACTCGTCGTCATGCCTACCGGCAGCGGCAAATCGCTCGTCTATCAGCTTCCCGCGCTGATGCTTCCGGGGCTGACGGTCATCGTCAGCCCGCTCATCGCGCTCATGAAGGATCAGCAGGACAAGCTCGCCTCCCACGGCGTCGATGCGCTTGCCATGCACTCGCATCTCTCCACGGCCGAGTCGCGCGACACACAGCAGAAGATGGAAGACGGAACGGGCGAGATCCTCTATCTCACTCCCGAGCGCTTCAAGGACCGCGAATTCTTCGAGCGCCTGCTCACGCGCAAGGTCAGCCTCTTCGTCGTCGACGAGGCGCATTGCGTGAGCCAGTGGGGACACGACTTCCGCCCCGACTATCTCGTGCTCGGCTCCATCGCGAAGCGGCTCGGCAGTCCGCCCATTCTCGCGCTCACCGCCACGGCCACCGATACGGTGCGCAAGGACATCGCGCGGCAGCTCGGCATGCGCGACCCGTACATCACCATCACGGGCTTCGCGCGCCCGAACCTGCGCTTCGAAGTGAGCCGAACGGTGAACCAGCAGATGAAGGATGCGGAGCTCGAGCGTATTCTCGAGAATACGCGGGGGAGCTGCATCATCTACGTGGCGACGATCAAGGAAGCCGAGCGGTTGTACGAGGCCTTTCGCGAGAAGCATCCGATCGGCCTCTATCACGGAAAGATGCCGGCCGCCGATCGCAAGGCGATGCAGGACGCCTTCATGGCGGACGAGATCATCGCGATGATCGCGACCAACGCGTTCGGGCTCGGCATCGACAAGCACGACCTTCGATTCATCGTGCACTACCATTTCCCCGGTTCGATCGAGGCGTATTACCAGGAGGCCGGCCGGGCGGGCCGCGACGGCCAGCCGGCGACGTGCACGCTCCTCTACCGCGTCGAGGACCGCCGCATCCAGTCGTACTTTCTCGGGGGCAAGTATCCCGAGGTGCAGGAAGCAGCGCGCGTCGCGCTCGTGCTCGAGACGTATCCGATGCTCACGCCGGTAACGCTCACGGAGCTCGCGAATCGCGCGGACGTTCCGGCGCGCAAGGCGCGCATCTCACTGATCCTGCTCAAACGGCACGGCCTCGTGCGCGAGCATCGCGGCGGCAGCTGGGAGCGGCTCGCCGATCATCTCACGGATGTCGACCTGAGCGCCGATTTGCATTCCTACGAGGAACGTCGCGAGCGCGACCGGCGCTGCCTCGAGATGATGATCGAGTACGCACAGACCGCGCGATGCCGCACGCGCTATATCCTCGAGTATTTCGGGGAGGAGGTTGACGCCGACTGGCGCTGCCAAAACTGCGACGCGTGCGACGCGATCGATGCATGGACGGATGTCGCCCCCGCACTCGCGCGGGAGCGCTTCGCTACTCGGGCGGTGTAGCTGGCAGTGCCGTTGGCGGCGTCTTTGGGATCACGGCGCAGTGCTCGGCGCATCCAAAGCGATAGCGGTTGCGCGCGAAAATTCGATAACCGCGATCAGCCAGGGCGCCAAACGTCGGCAGCCCCCACAGCCAGCCCAGCAGCCATCCGAAGGGGAGAATCGAAAGCAGCTGCTTGGCCGCGGCGGCGCCGCTCCACGTGCGCCCATCTGCCGCGATCACGTACATCGACTCGTCGAACGCCTCGCGCGAGATCCACGGGAAGCGCGTCGTCACGGTATCGTTCTGTGATGCGATCGCCTGAATTACGTGGCGCGAATCCCAGCGTTGCACGCGCCGCACGAGGCGGCCGCATACGTTGCACGATCCATCGTATACGAGCGTCCAGGGCCGGCCGCCCGATGCGGGTCCCGCGTGCCTGGTGTCAGCCGTGCGCTTCGTGGTAGGCATCTCGCTCCTTTCTCCACTCAAGTTACCGTGCAAGAGCTCAACTCGAACACCCTGACCGGCTGGATCACCGCTCTCGCCACGTTCGTGGCGCTCTTTTCAGCGTTTTACGTGCTGAAAACAGTGCTCGCGCGACGCGCGCAGAGGAGCGTGATTCCGCCGTCGCACCTCCAGGGGTTGTTCAGAGACCTCGTCAAGCGAACCCGCCCCTTCTTCATCCTGGTGGTGTCGCTGGGAGCGGGATCTCTCGCGCTCACGCTGAACCCGCACCACGAGCACATCTGGCATCACGTGGTGATGGTCGGCGTGCTCGTGCAGGCCGGCCTCTGGGCCGGTGGCCTCGTGCTCTTCTGGTCGGAGCTGATCGCCGAGCAGCGGGAGGCGGACGCCGGCACCCGGATGACGATCAACGTCGTCGCCATCGCGATACGCGTGGTGCTCTGGCTGATCGTGCTGCTGGTGGTCCTCGACAACCTCGGGATCAACATCACCGCGCTGGTCACGGGACTCGGCATCGGCGGCATCGCCGTTGCGCTGGCGGTGCAGAACATTCTGGGAGATCTGTTCGCGGCGCTCTCGATCGTGCTCGACAAGCCGTTCGTCGTCGGCGACGCGATCTCAGTGGGCGACGCCTCGGGCGCCGTCGAGCATATCGGGTTGAAGTCGACGCGGCTGCGAAGCGATACGGGTGAGCTCATCATCATTTCGAACGGCGACCTGCTCAAGAGCCGAATTCGAAACTTCCGCGGCCAGGAGAAGCGTCTCGTCGTTCTCAAGCTCGGGATCGCCTACGGTACGCCGGCCGAGAAGCTCGCGCGCGTGCCGGAAATCATCCGCGGGGTGGCAGAGAAGGAGAAGAGCGTGAGGTTCGACCGCTCGAACTTCACGACGTTCGGAATGTTCGCGCTCGTGACCGAGTCGGTGTACTCTGTTTACAAGTTGAGTTATGCTGAGTACATGGATGCACAACAGCGCATCAATCTCGAGATCTACAGACAGCTGAGCGCCGAGTCGATCGAGATCGCGCACCAGCCGCCGGTGGTGACGACGGCGCCGGGCGACACCACGAAATGACAGGGGCGTACTCCTTGCACCGTATGAGCGCACGCCGGTGAGCGCGAAGGTGAGCATTCTCGCAGTCGCATGCATCGCGGCGCAGCTCGTGTCCGCGCCTCGCGCGCTCGCGCAGGAGGAGCACGCGCACCTCGGCGTCGATCGACTCGGCAGCTTTCTTAGCTGGGCGTGGACCGATCACGCGAAACACGGACGCGAGATCGGGGCGGATCTCGATATCGGCTCCGTGTTCTCCCCGAAGCTCCGCCTCGCGGTGGGACTCAATTACTTCCATGCGGACATCGACCGCCGCGATCATCTCGGCGATCCGGTGATCGGGACGTTCCACGATTTCAGCGTGCACGCGGAGGCGAGCTACGAGATCGCGCGCATCGATCGCTTCGGTCCGTACGTCGGCGCGGGAGTTGGCGTGCACTGGAGGGCAAGCCACATCAACGACGACATCGACAACACGGCGCGCCTTTACAAAGGCGCGGTGGTTGGCGGGGACTTCTTTGGAGGCACGACCTTCGCTCTCTCGAAGTCGCGGCGGTTTTCGCTGTACGCGGAGGCACGGCGAGTGGAGGCGCAGAACGTCGAGCGCACACTCGCCCGGCTGGGCCTCATCGTGAAGTTCAGGTAGCCATGGGAGCTCCGGCGAGCGAACAGGAAGTTTCGTTTCCCTGTGGCAAGGAAACCCTCGCGGGGCTGCTCTCGATGCCGAAGGGCGCGAAGGCGATGGTGGTATTGGCGCACGGCAGCGGGAGCACGCACCGAAGCGCGCGGAACGCCGAGGTCGCGCGAATGCTCTACGACGCGGGATTTGCGTCGCTGCGCGCGGACCTGCTCACGCCGGAGGAGGCCGAGCTCAACGAACGCACGGGGCAGTATCAGTTCGATGTGCCAACACTCGCCGAGCGCGTGCTCGCTGCATCGACGTTCGTCGGGACGCTGGAGGAGGCCCAACCCCTTCCGCTCGCGTATTTCGGCGCGAGCACCGGCGCCGCGGCGGTGCTCACCGCGGCGGTCAGGCGCCGCGACGTGTACGCCGTGGTGTCACGGGGCGGACGGCCCGATCTCGCGATGAACAGTCTGCCGGAGGTTAGGGCGGCGACGCTGTTCATCGTCGGAGGCGCGGACGTGCCGATCATTCCGTTGACCGAGGAAGCGTTCGCCTGTCTCACGTCCGAGAAGGAGCTCGCCGTCGTCCCCGACGCGACGCACCTGTTCGAGGAGCCCGGTGCGCTCGAGATGGTCGGCCGCCTGACCGTGGAGTGGCTGACGCGATATCTCCCGCGGAGCCACGGGTAGACCATGCTGTTCCGCGATCGGGCAGAGGCGGGAGCGTTTCTCGCTCGCGAACTGCTCGATGCGCTTCCGAGCCTTCGGAGCGAAGCGGTGACGGTGCTCGCCATACCGCGCGGCGGAGTGGCGGTCGCGGCGCCGATCGCGGCGTTGCTCCAAGCGCCGCTCGACGTATTCGTGGCTCGCAAGCTCGGCGCGCCGAATCAGGAGGAGCTCGGGATCGGAGCGGTGGCGGCCGACGGCACCCGGGTGCTCGACGACACGCTCGTGCGCGTTTTGCGCGTGAGTGACTCGTACATCGAGAAGGTCACGAAGCGGGAGCTCGCCGAAGCGAAGCGGCGGCTCGCGCTCTTTCGCGGCGCTCGCGCGCCGGCGCCGGTACGCGAGCGCTCCGTGATTCTCGTGGACGATGGACTCGCGACGGGCGGCACCGCGCGCGCGGCGCTCGCGGTGCTACGGGCCGAACAGCCGGCGCGACTCATCTTCGCGGCTCCCGTCGCCAGCATGGATGGCGCGGAGTCGCTCACGGCGCTCGGCGTCGCGACCGTGTTCTCGGCCATCCCCAAACATTTTCACGGCGTTGGCGAGTGGTACGAGGAGTTCGAGCAGGTGAGCGACGAGGCCGTGCTCGCCCTGCTCGCGGAGGCCGCCGCCCGATGATCGTATGGAAGCGTCTCGACATGCCCGGACACGAGGCCGCCGCGATCACGCAGCAGCGCAACCGCTGGAACCTCTCCGGTGTCGCGCTGTTCGTGTACGACTCGCAGCCGTGCCGGCTCGACTACGAGATCGAGTGCGATGGCAACTGGGGCACGCGCGATGTGAGTGTTCGCGGACAGGTAGGCGCGCTGCCGGTGTCCCTCGTGCTCTCGCGGAGCTCCGATAATTCGTGGTGCGCGAACGATCTTCCCGAGCCCGCGCTGCACGGCTGCGTCGACATCGATCTGGGCTTCAGCCCTTCGACGAACCTGCTCCCGATCAGGCGGATGAAGCTCGCGATCGGGGAGCACGCCTCGGTGCGGGCGGCGTGGGTGCGCTTCCCGGACTTCGCGCTGGAGGTTCTCGGTCAGACGTACACGCGCGTGTCCGAATCCACGTATCACTATGAGAGCGCGGGCGGTGCTTTCAGTCGCGACCTGACGGTAGACCCCGATGGTTTTGTGATCGACTACCCGGGCTTGTGGATCGCGGAAACCGCGGACGTATAGTCGCCGAACGTGGTACACAGCCCCCTCGGCTCCCCTGATGTCGTGAGTGTGGTATCCTCTTGAAGGTTTCATCCGTTCCATTCGTTCGATCCGTCCAGTCCGTTTTTCACACTGTTCAGGCCGGCCGGAGCGCCAGTCGCGAAAGCGGTCCGCGACTGCGCGCCACGGGCACTAACAGATTGATGATACGAATCGAACGGAATGAACGGACAGTGACGGATGAGTGCGAAACGCCAGGGCGGGCTGCTCGAGGAGGCACTGACGCGCTCC
Source organism: Gemmatimonadaceae bacterium (assembly GCA_035286525.1). GTDB lineage: Bacteria > Gemmatimonadota > Gemmatimonadetes > Gemmatimonadales > Gemmatimonadaceae > FEN-1250. The sequence continues at coordinate 8,992 of DATHJR010000549.1, forward strand.
GTCATCGGAGCCTTCTATGACGTTCATCGAGACTCACGACCCTGGTGCGCCGCGCTCAGCGTCCTGCGGGCTGCTGCTGCGTGAGGCAGTGCAGCGTGCCGAGGCCCCACACGAGATCCACCGCGTGGATCCCGACTACCTCCCGCGCCGGAAAGAGCTCGGCAATCGCGTTCAACGCCTTGCGATCGCTGCGGTCGTTGAACGTTGGCACCAGCACCACGCCGTTCGCGATGTAGAAGTTCGCATAGCTCGCGGGCAGCCGTTCGCCCTGCATCGTCACCGGGCGCGGGAAGGGCAGCGGCACGACGCGCAGACCGCCCGGCCACGTTTTCGCCGCCAGCTCCAGCCGACGCACGTTGTCCATCGACCGCGCGTGATTCTCGTCGGAGGGATCGGCCTCCACCGCGAGGACGATCGTGTGCTCATCCGTAAAGCGCGCGATGTCGTCCACGTGCCCGTGCGTGTCGTCGCCCACACAACCCTCGCCAAGCCAGATCGTGCGCGAAGTGCCGAGATAATGGGCGAAGGCACGCTCGTAGTCCGCGCGTGACAAACCTGGGTTGCGCTGCTGCACATCGGAGAGCAGCCACTCTTCGGTGACCAGCAGCGCGCCCGCGCCATTCGTCTCGATGCCGCCGCCCTCGAGCACCAGACGGCCGCCGTCATCGGGACGAAGCGCCTCCTCGCGCGGGAGCCCCGACAGCTCGGAGACGGCCACGCCGATGAGCTCATCGCGTGTGTAGTTGTCGTACTTCGCCCACCCGTTGAAGCGCCAGCTCACCCAGTGCACCGTGCCGTTCGGCGCCATCACCGCCGTCGGCGCCGAGTCGCGCAACCACACGCGGTCCGTTCCCACGACGTGCAGCCTGACGCGCCCGATGTTCACACCGTGCGCGACGAGCGCGTCGCGCGCTTCTTCCCTCACCCGCTCGTCGTCGCACAGCACTTCGACATGCTCGTGGCGGTGCAGCACGCGAACGATCTCCGCGTACACCCACGGAATCGGTTCGAACTTTCCTGGCCAGTCCGGACGATGATGCGGCCACCCGATCCACGTCGCCGCGTGCGCCTCCCACTCCGCCGGCATCCGCTGGGCGGGAAAGTGCACGCCGTCGTCCCGCCGCGCGTACACGTCGACCGCGGCACCGGTCATCCGATGTAGCGCTGAAGGATCGGACCGTACGCATCGATGCGGCGGTCGCGAAGGAAGGGCCAGTTGCGGCGGGTGTACTCGATCGCGCCGGGATCGATCACGGCGGTGAGGATCGCGGGCTCGGTGCCCGCCTCGGTGATCATGCGGCCGTACGGGTCGCACACGAAGGAGTGGCCGAAGAATTCGAGACCGTCAGTGCCGGGCTCGGACTCGAAGCCGACGCGATTCACGGCGGCGACGAAGACGCCGTTCGCGATTGCATGCGCGCGCTGCGCGGTGCGCCAGGCATCCGCCTGCGCGGCGCCCCACTCCTCCTTCTCCTTCGGATGCCAGCCGATCGCGGTCGGATAGAAGAGGATCTGCGCGCCCATGAGTGCGGTGATGCGCGCCGCCTCCGGATACCACTGATCCCAGCAGATCAGCACGCCGATCGTCGCGACCTTCGTCTTGAACACGCGAAACCCACTAGCCGGAATCGACTCGTCGTGCTGATAGATCTCTCCGGGTGTGAAATAATACTTCTCGTGATAGAGCGGATCGTCGGGGATGTGCATCTTGCGGTAGACGCCGAGCAGCGCGCCGTCGGTGTCGATGACGGCGGCCGAGTTGTGGTAGACGCCCGGCCCGCGCTTCTCGAAGATCGGCACGATGATCACGACGCCGAGCTCGCGCGCGATGCCCTGCATGCGTTCCGTGACAGGTCCCGGTATCGGCTCGGCGAGATCGAAGCGCTCCGCGTCCGTCACCTTGCAGAAGTACGGCGCGTCGAAGAGCTCCTGCAGACAGATGATCTGCGCGCCGCGCTTCGCGGCTTCGCGGATGCCGCGTTCGCCCGCGTCGATCGCCGCGGCAGCGTTCTCGGGCACGGCTTGCTGAACCAGTCCGATCGTGAATGGAGTGTCGGCCACTGAATCCGTTTATTACTCGATGATCTTGCGGAATGAGCCGGAGAGCCGTGCGAGCGATCCGGAAGGTGTACGCGGTGGCCACGTGCTGGTGACCGGCGGCGAGCAGATGCCGATCACGATGTCCATCACGTTCGTCGCGGTGAGGTCGGTGCGAAGCAGCGCCCCCGCCGCGTCGAGTGCGGGATGCGAATCGTGCGCCGCGAGGTCGGCATCGGGGGTTCGTCCCGCCTTCTCGATCGCGCCCCACGTC
>DATHJR010000550.1:0-2167 GCA_035286525.1 Gemmatimonadaceae bacterium
CTTTCAGACCGGTGCGCTCGCGTGCACCCGCTACGGCGACATCGAGCAGCCATCGCTGCCGAACGAGCGCTGGGTGCGCATCCGCACGCACCTCGGCGGGATCTGCGGCAGCGATTTGAGCATCGTCTCGCTGCACGCGAGCCCGTCGACATCGCCGTGCTCGACGACCTCGAGAACATCCCGTTCCTCACCGGCGACCTGCTGTACCTCGGCGCGGCACTGCGACAGCTCTTCAAGTTCGACGGGATGAAGGTCGACATCACGACCGCCGCGGTGGCGCGCGGCCCGCGCGCGCATCTCATGCTCATCATCGCGAACGGGCGCAACTTCGGCGGGATGTTCCAGATCGCCCCCGACGCGCGCATCAACGATGGGCTGCTCGACGCGATCTCGATTCTCGACGCATCGCCGCTCACGCGCATCTCGATGCTCGCGGCGGCGCCGAGCGGGAAGCACGTGCGCAATCCGCTCGTGCTGTCGGAGCAGGCGAGCGAGTTCACGCTCAAGTTCGCCCGGCCGCCCGCGTACGAGACCGATGGCGAGTACAATCAGGCGCAATCGGAGACCATCCAGGTCTCCTGCATTCCCGGCGCGCTGCGCGTAGCGACGCCGATGAGCGTGAAGGCGTGAAGGCGATCCGCTTCGCGGCGCCGATTCCGACGTATCTGGCCACGCTCGCGGCGGGCAAGCTGTCACGCCGCTTTCAGACCGGTGCGCTCGCGTGCACCCGCTACTGCGACATCGAGCAACCATCGCTGCCGAGCGAGCACTGGGTGCGCATCCGCACCCGCCTCGGCGGCATCTGCGGCAGCGATCTGAGCATCGTCTCGCTGCACGCGAGCCCGTCGGCATCGCCCTTCTCTTCCTTCCCATTCGTGCTCGGCCACGAGAACGTGGGCGAGGTGGTGGCGGTGGGCAGCGGCGTCTCGAAGGTGATCGTGGGCGCGCGCGTCACGGCGAATCCCCTGCTCTGCTGCGAGCCGCGCGGGATCGCCGCGCGGTGCTCGGCCTGCGAATCCGGAAATCACTCGCGCTGCGAGCATTTCACCGACGGCGACATCGCGCCGGGCATGTTCATCGGCTGCACGCGCGGCCTCGGCGGCAGCTGGGGAGAGGAGTTCGTCGCGCACGAGGATCAGCTCGTGCGCATTCCCGATGGCGTGAGCGATGAGAGCGCGGTGCTCATCGAGCCGTTCGCCTGTTCGGTGCACGCCGTGCGGGAGAATCTCCCCCGCGCGGGCGAGCGGGTGCTCGTCATCGGCGCGGGATCGATCGGACTGCTGACGATCGCGTCGCTGCGCGCACTCGCGCCGGACGCGCGCATCACGTCGCTCGCGCGCTACGACATGCAGCGTGCGCAGGCGAGCCGGCTCGGCGCGGCCGAGGTGGTGCCTGCGCGCGGCGACTACACTCGGGCGCTCGCCGATGCGGGTGGCGCGCGCCTGTTGAAGCCGATCATCGGGAAGCCTCCGGGTGTGGGAGGATTCGATCGGACGTTCGTGTGCATCGACGGCAAGCGCGGGATGGACGACGCGATGCGCGTGACGCGGGCGGGCGGAACGATCGTGCTGCTTGGAAACTCGAGCACCATGAATGGGCTCGACTGGACGCCGCTATGGCTCAAGGAGCTGACCGTGCGCGGCTCGCTGTGCTACGGCTCGCCGGGCCACGACGGTGCGAGCGGGGGTGCGTTCGAGACCGCCGCCATGCTCATCTCGAGCGGTGCGGCGCCGATCGCGGAGCTGCTGACGCATACGTATCCGCTCGGAGAGTATCGCGCGGCGCTCGAGACCGCGTCGAACAAGGGCCGAGGAGAGAGCATCAAGGTCGCGTTCAAGTACTAACGGCTCTTCCTCCAAAGCCGGATCTCCGCTCTCATCTGATCTCGACTGTCCCGCTCAACGGCGACACGCCGCTTTCATCGAAACTCTCGATCGCGAAGAAATAGGGCTGCCCGATCGTGAGCGCACGCAGGTCGAGAGAAGGTCCCTCGTCGGCGAAGAGCTGGTAGGTCTGATAGAGCTTGCCCGGTGAGACGCCCCACCGAACGTTGTAGCCCACCACGCCCGGCACGCGCGTCCAGGTGATGTGCGCGTTGCGCTGATCGGTGCCTCGAACGACCGCGAGGCCGGCTGGTGTCGCCGGTCGCGCACCTCCGGCATTGCCA
>DATHJR010000551.1:0-4447 GCA_035286525.1 Gemmatimonadaceae bacterium
CACGGGTGTGCTGCCGAACGGGCTGCGCTACTACATCCGGGTCAACCACCGTCCCGAGAAGCGCGCGGAGCTGCGGCTCGTCGTCAATGCCGGCTCCGTGCTCGAGGACAGCTCGCAGCGCGGGCTCGCCCACATGGTCGAGCACATGGCCTTCAGCGGAACCACGCACTTCAAGAAGCAGGAGCTCGTCGACTATCTCGAATCCACCGGCGTTCGCTTCGGCGCGGACTTGAACGCGAGCACGAGCTTCGATGAGACGATCTACGAGCTCACGGTGCCGACTGACAGCGTGAAGCTGTTCGACAAGGGCTTTGAGATTCTCGCCGACTGGTCGCGCGGCCTCACCTTCGACACCACCGAGCTCGCGCGCGAGCGTAAGGTCGTAATCGAGGAGTGGCGGCTCGGCCGCGGCGCCGCGGCGCGCATGCGCGACAAGCAGTTCCCGGTCGTGTTCAGCGGCTCGCGCTACGCGCAGCGAATTCCAATCGGCGACAAGCACACGCTGGAGACCGCGCCGCGCGCGCAGGTCAAGCGCTTCTACGATGAGTGGTACCGCCCCGATCTCATGGCCGTCGTTGCCGTGGGGGACTTCGACAAGGTGAAGGTCGAACGGATGATCAGGGCACAGTTCGCGAGCTGGCCGGCGAAAAAGGGAGAGCGGGCGCGCCCGTTCTTTCCGGTTCCCGATCACGATTCCACGCTCGTCACGATCGCGACCGACAGCGAGGCCACGCGATCGACGGTGGCCGTGTACTATCTCCAGCCGCTGCAGCCGCAGAAAACGGTTGGTGACTTTCGACAGCAGATGCTCGGCTCGCTCTACAACGACATGCTCAACGCGCGCCTGCAGGAGATCGCGCAGCGGCCTGGCGCGCCGTTCATCGGCGCGTTCTCGAATCAGGGGAGGCTAATCCGCTCGAAGGACGTGTACGTTCTCACCGCGCTCGTGCCGGACAGCGGCGTCGAGATCGGCCTGCGCGCGGCCGTAACCGAGGGCGAACGCGTGGAGCAACACGGCTTCACGGCCACCGAGCTCGATCGCGCCAAGCGAGAGATGCTGCGCGGAATGGAGAGTGCGTACGCCGAGCGGGACAAGACGCCATCGGCGGCGTTCGTGTCCGAGTACGAGGGTGCGTTCCTGGAGCACACGGCAACGCCAAGCATCGCGCAGCAATACTCGCTCTACCAGCAGCTCATTCCGGGAATTCAGCTCGCCGAGGTGAATGCGCTCGCGCACAAATGGCTGAGCAATCGCAGCCGCGTGATCGTCGTGAATGCTCCGCAGAAGGCGGCGGCGGCACTCCCCAGCGAGCAGGCGCTGCGCGCTGTGCTCGACAGCGCCGCGCACCTGAGCATCGCGGCATACACGGATTCCGTTTCGTCCGCGCCGCTCGTTCCAACCGCGCCAACCGCCGGGAAGATCGTGTCGTCGAGCCAAATCGCGTCGGTGGGTGTGACGGAATGGAAGCTCTCCAACGGTGCGCGCGTGCTGGTGAAGCCAACGGACTTCAAGGACGACGAGCTCCTCTTTCGCGCCTACGGGCCCGGCGGCACGTCGGTGGTGAGCGACTCCGACTATCTCGACGCGACCGTCGCAACGGCCGCCGTCGACGCCGGCGGAATCGGCACCTTCAGCGCGACGTCGCTGCAGAAGACGCTCGCCGGCAAGTCGGTGCAAGTCGGCGAGTACATCGGCGCGATCCAGCAGGGGCTCTCGGGCGGAGGCTCGCCCAAGGATCTGGAGACGATGATGCAGCTCATCTATCTGGCCTTCACGGCGCCCCGCGCCGACAGCGCGGCCTTTGAGGCATACCGCAACAAGATCGAGGTGCTGCTTGCGAACCGCGCCGCGAGCCCGTCAGCTGCGTTCGCCGACACGCTGGATCTCACGCTGTCGCAGCACCACCCCCGCGCGAAACCGCCGTCCGCGCAGGACATGGAGTACGTGCGCCTCCACCACGCGATCTCGATCTACAGGCAGCGCTTTTCGGACGCGAGCAACTTCACCTTCGTGTTCGTCGGCACCATCGACACGACCAAGCTCAAGCCGCTCGTCGAGCAGTACATCGCCAGCCTCCCGGCCACGCATGCGGGGGAGAAGTGGAAGGACGTCGGCATGTCCTATCCCACCGGTGTGATTACCCGCGAGGTGAAGCGGGGAATCGAGCCCAAGGCGCAAACCGCGATCGTGTTCACGGGCCCGTTCGACTTCACGTGGGATAACGTCCAGCAGATTAGCGCGCTCGCCTCGCTGCTGGAGATCAAGCTGCGCGAACGCCTTCGCCAAGATCTGGGCGGCACGTACGGCGTGGGCGTGAGCGCCAACCCGACGCACTACCCGAGGGAGAGCTACGCACTGCGCATCGACTTCGGATCCGCGCCGGAGCGGGCGGCCGAGCTGCAGAAGGCTGTATTCGCGGAGATCGACAGCGTGAAGGCGAACGGGGTCTCGGAAAAGGACCTGCAAAAGATTCGCGAGACCGACCTCCGCGAGCGCGAAACGAGCCTTCGCCAGAACCGCACCTGGGTAAGCCTTCTCGCGAGTTACGACGTCAATTCATGGGATCCGTCGCTCATCCTCAAGTACAACGATTCAGTAAAGGCCCTCAACTCGGCCGGACTGCAGGCGGCGGCCCGAAAGTATTTCGATTTGTCACGCTACGTCGTCGTACAGTTACTGCCTGCGCATTGATGCGCGGCGAGTGTACATGAAAGACTGACCTCTTTCTGTGAGAGTTTCGATGCGCTGGATGACGCTACCGATCGCGATCGCCCTAGTTGCACGGGGCGCCGGTTCCCAGTCGCCGCGCGTAACGCCGGCCGGCGACCCCTCCGTCAAGAGCGACACGATCTACAGCCTGGCCGTCAAGCCCGCGGACTATGCCGATCGTCCTTACGTCTTCCTGCTCGACGATGGCGTGGTGAAGTTCGAGGCTGATGGCAGCGGAAGCCGCACGTATCGCCAGGTGGTACAGATTCTTACGCCGGAGGCCGCGGAGCGCTGGGGAGAGCAGTCGTTCCCATACTCGACCGACAAAGAGAAGTTCACGCTCAACTGGGCGCGCGTCGTGCGCCCGGACGGCTCCGTCGTGAGCGAAAAGCCGGTGCACGAACAGGAGTCGCTCGCGCCTGTCGCGATGGAGGCGCCCGTGTACTCCGACGAGAAGCTCCACCGGATCTCGCTCGGCGGCGTCTCCCCAGGTACGATCGTGGACTACAGCTACACCGTGCAGACGCTCAAGCCCGTGATTCCGGGCGACTTCTTCACGTCCTGGAGCGTGACTACGGGAACGCTCACGCGCCGCTCGCGGCTCATCGTCGACCTTCCGGCGTCGGTGAAGGCGCGCATTCTGGAGCACCACCTCAGCTTCGCGCGCAAAGAGGTGACGACCGGCGGTCGCCGCATCTACATGTGGGCGAAAACGGAAATCCCGAAGCCGGAGGTCGAGCCGCTGGCGCCGGACTCGAGCTTCGGCGAGTCGCTCGTGATCGCCTCTCCGATCAAGTGGGGCGACATCGCGACATGGTACTCCGGGCTCGCGAAGGACCGCTACGCGCTCACACCACAGATCGAGGAGGCGCTCGCGCACACGGTGGCGAACGCGAAGACGCTCGATGATTCCGTGCGCGCCGTACATCGCTGGGTCGCGCAGGACTATCGCTACGTCTCACTGTCGCTCGGCCTCGCGGGCTTTCAGCCGCACGCGCCGTCGGAGGTCTTCGCGAACAGCTATGGCGACTGCAAGGACAAGGCGACCTTCTTCGTCGCGCTCATGAGGAAGATGGGCGTCACCGCGTATCCGGTGCTGCTCAACAGCTACGGGGGCGTGATTCGGTCGCTCCCCAGCGGACATCAATTCAATCACATGATCGCCGCGGTCGACCGCGATGGGCATCGCACGTACGTCGATCTCACCGCGGACATCGTTCCGTACGGATCGCTCCCCCCGCAGGAACAGGGCGAGTTCGGCCTCGTGGTGCATCCCGATGGCTCGAGCGAGGAGATCACCTTCCCCACCGATCCGTCCGCGGGGAACAAGACCGAAGTGCACATCATCGGCTCGCTCACGCCCGACGGCTTGTTCGCCGGCAAGTGGAGTACATCCGCATCCGGCGCGCAGCAGTATTCACTTCGAGGCTCGATGTCGAAGTCGACGAAGCCGGACTCCACCGAGCGCGCGCGAACCACGCTCGCGATCGCAAACGCGATCTTCGAGGGATCGGCCGGTGACAGCCTGCAGCTCTTCGATGGACGCGATCTGGCCGCCGAGCCGAAGATCTCGATACTGATCCGCCACGGAAAGGCCGCGTCGAATGCCGGCGGCACCGAGATCCTGACGATTCCGATTCGGAGCTACGCGGTTCCGAACGTCATCACTGCGCTGGAGGCTCGCGGTACGCGGAAGTATCCGATCGACGCCGAGAAGGTGTGGGGCCCGCGCACGGA
>DATHJR010000552.1:0-4183 GCA_035286525.1 Gemmatimonadaceae bacterium
CCCCTCCTCGTCGCCGCATCGAACTGGGCCGCTACCGCCGCACTTGCCGCCTCCCTCGTCAGCGATGCCATTCTCGTTGACGTCGGCACCACGACCACGGACATCATTCCGATCGCGTCGAAGCGCGTCGCCTCGATCGGACGCACGGATCCCGATCGCCTCCTCTCTGGCGAGCTCCTCTACCTCGGCGCTGTTCGCACACCGGTCGAGGCCATCGTGCATCACGTGCCGTTTCGCGACGGGCTCGCCGGAGTGTCGGCCGAGTCCTTCGCGCTCTCGGGCGACATCCACGTGTGGCGCGGCGAACTCTCGCCTGAGGGCTACACAGCACCGACGCCGGACTCCCGTCCCGCAACGCGCGATTTCGCGGGCGAGCGCATCGCCCGCGTCGTCTGCGGCGACCGCGAGCTCCTCGACGACTCCGACATCGATCGCATCGCAGCCTTCGTCGCGGACGCGATGATAGCGCGCATCGCCGCCTCGATCACGCGCGTGCGCGAGCGTCACCCGAACCTCGCGACCGCCGTCATCGCGGGGCACGGAGCGTTCCTCGCACGCGCCGCGGCGCGACGCGCTGGACTCCACATCGCGAGCCATGACCTGATATACGCCGATGCGCCGCGCGTCATCGGCGCGGAGACCGCATTCGCAGCCGCGCGCCTGCTCGAGCGCTGGCTCCGCGCCGCACCATGACCGACGCCGTCGTGAAGGTGGGTGGCTCGCTGCTCGACGATCGCGACGCCCTGTCGCGTACGCTCTCCGCACTGGAGATCATCGCGCCCGTGCGCGCGCTGGTCATAGTCCCCGGCGGCGGTCCCTTCGCTGATGCCGTCCGCGCCGTCGACCAGCGGCACACTCTCTCCGGCGACGATGCGCACTGGATGGCCATCCTCGGCATGGAGCAGTTCGCGATCGTCCTCGCTTCGAGCATCCGCAATGCGGAGCTCGTACACGGGCGCGATGACATTGCGAGCGCACAAACGCGCGGCAGAATTCCCGTGCTCGCACCCTATCGCTGGCTTCGAGAATCCGACCCGCTGCCACATTCGTGGGACGTCACCAGCGACAGCATAGCGGCCTGGATCGCATCCGAGATTGGCGCGCCGCAGCTCATTCTCATCAAGCCCGATGCGCATGATGCCCTCGCCGTCGTCGACCGCTACTTCGATCGTGCGCGCGCACCCTCGTTGAAGTACTCGATCCTCACCCCGGCAATGCTCACCGGAAACTGGTTTCCCGGGTGAGATCTCGCGCTACCGCAGACGAGTTGCCGTGATGCGCGCGCAGAAGATCCCGCGCGGCCACGAGCTTGCGCACCCGGCTCTCACGCACTCGCCCCTCTCGACCGTGATCGCACGCCGCGCCACGCACTCCAACAATGTCCGCGCCGGCCTCGTATGCGAACGCCAGATCCTCCACCGTAATTCGCCCCGCCAGGGCCACTAGCAGCGACCGCGCACGCGCCTCGCGCACGAGCGAGCCCAGCGCCGCACGACCGAGGCACCGAAACAGGCCGGCACCATCCTTCCGCACCGTGTCGACCAGCAGGCCCATCGCCCCCTCAGCCGCCGCCGCGGCGAGCACCGTCGATGGAGCCGCGCCGCCCACTTCGTCCCAATCGGCATACGCCACCGCGACCACGGCACAGGGCGACGACGGAAGCATCGCTCCCTCCGTCACGCGGGCCAGTCGCTCGCGCACCGCTCCCATTTCGCGCACGTCGGCGAATCCCACCTTCACGAACATCGCACCGGCTTCGGCCGCCGCATGGGCCCTGTCCGCCAGTAGCGCCGCATCGCCCGCGTCGCCAAGCGCCGCGCTCACCGGACGTGTTCCCTCCACCGCCTCGATGATCTCGCGCAGCACGCCAGTCTCTACCGCACCGAGCGCACCGAGCGACGGCTCCTTCGCGTCGATGATCTCCGCTCCACCCGCCAACGCAGCCCGCGTCTCTTCCCCACTTCGAACGCTCACCAGTAGACGCATGCACTCCCCCTTGTTCCGTCCATGCATCCCGCGCTTATTAGTGCACGGCCGCCGGTAAGCTAGCATCATTTTCGGGAGCGCCACCAGTTGTCCGACGCAGTGTCTCCTCTCGCCGGCAAAGTCGCGCTCGTGACCGGTGCATCCACCGGAATCGGACGCGCAATCGCCCTCGCCCTCGCGCACGCCGGCGCCGACGTCGCCATTACCTACCGCACCGGCCTGCGCGAGGCTAGCGACGTCGCCAACGAAATCGAGCGTGCAGGTCGCCAGACGGCGGTCTTTCAGCTCGAGCTTGCTCAGCCCGCGTCGATTTCGACACTCGCACGCGATCTGACGGATCAGTTCGACCACGTCGATGTCTGGGTCAATAACGCCGGAGCAGATATCCTTACCGGCGATGATGCCAAGCAGTCGCGCCTCGAGAAGCTCGATCGGTTGCTCAACGTGGACTTGCGCGGCACCATCCTCGCGTCGTGGGAGGCCGCGCGAATCATGCAGGAACAGCCCAACGGCGGCGTGCTCATCAACATGAGCTGGGACCACGTATTGTTCGGCATGGAGGGGACCAACCCGCAAATGTATTCCGCGGTGAAGGGCGGAATCCTCAGCTTCAGCAGGTCGCTCGCGCGCTCGGTGGCACCGAGGGTGCGCGTCAACATCCTCGCGCCCGGGTGGATTGAAACGGAATTCGCCGCGACCACAATGGATCCCGAATTCCACCGTCGCGTCGTCGAGTCCACGCCGCTTGGCCGCTGGGGCACGCCGGAGGACGTTGCGCGAGCCGCACTTTTTCTCGCCTCGCCGGACTCCGCCTTTCTCACCGGACAAATGCTGATGATCGGCGGCGGCGTGGTAATGTGAAGCACTACTCGTGAGGAGCCGAACATGATGGTCAGAAAGGATCCGACCTACACGGAAGAGCAGATCGCCGAGCAGCTGCGCGCGCTCCCGGGGTGGTACTACGAGGACAAGTGGATCCGTCGCCAGTACAAGACGGACGGCTGGCCGACGACGCTCATGCTCGTCAACGCCATCGCCTTTTTTTCCGAGGCGGCGTTCCACCATCCCGATCTCACGGTGACGTGGGCCAAGGTGGGCGTGAAGCTGCAGACGCACTCGGCCGGCGGCATCACGGACAAGGACTTCGAGCTCGCGCGCAAGATCGAGGACGCGGTGCTCTGGCGCCCCGAAAGTGGGCGCACCATTGGGCTCGAAGGAACGCCGAACAAGTTCGTTCGGGGCGGCGATCCCAGGTAAGTGACCGCGGTCGCAGCTCCATCGCGCGTTCTCTTCGTCACCGGAAAGCTCGCCGAGCCGGCGCTTCGTAGCACGCTGGCGTCGATGAAAGCGCCGTTCGAGACCGACGTGGCGATGCTGCCGATTACCGTCGCGGCGCTGATGACCACCGAGTGGATCGCGAAGCATCTCGCGGTACCCCCGGGCACCGATCTCGTGCTGATCCCCGGTCTGTGCGAGGGCAATACCGAGCCGATCGCGGATCGATTCGCCGTGCGCGTCGACAAGGGCCCGAAGGATCTTCGCGAGATTCCCGAGTTCTTCGGCCAGGCAGCCGCGCGCGAGGACTACGGCGCGTGGGACATCGAGATCATCGCGGAAATCAACAACGCGCCTCGCCTCTCGCGCGATGCGATCATGCGCGAGGCCCTTCGCTTCCGCGATTCGGGCGCCGACTACGTCGACATCGGCTGCACGCCGGGCCTCGCCTTCCCCGCGCTCGGTGATGTCGTGCGCGAGCTAGTGGCGGCGAGCATCCGCGTGAGTATCGACAGCTTCGATCCGACGGAGATTCGCACCGCGGTCGATGCCGGTGCGACGCTCGTGTTGAGCATCAACGGAAGCAACCTCGGCGTCGCCCGCGATCTCGCTGGGCGCGGCGTTCGTGTCGTCGCGCTCCCCGAGTTTGGCTCTCCCCTGGAAACCATCGTGCCCACGCTCGAGGCGCTCACGAAGCTCGGCATCCCCTACCTTATCGACCCGGTCATCGAGCCGATCGGATTCGGCTTCGCCGCATCGCTGGAACGCTTCGCCGAGGCCCGGCGTCGCTGGCCCGCCGCCGAGATGATGATGGGAATTGGCAACATCACGGAGCTCACCGCTGCGGATTCGACCGGCGTGAACGCGGTGCTCATCGCCATCTGCCAGGAGCTCGGCATCCGCGCGGTGCTCACTACCGAGG
>DATHJR010000553.1:0-2244 GCA_035286525.1 Gemmatimonadaceae bacterium
CCAGGGTCGTCGGCGGTGCCCAGCTCGCCGTCGGCACCGGGCGCGCACGCGACGTCGAGGCACGGGCCGAGCGACGGGTTCAGCGTGTTGCGGAGATTGTAGTCGAATGTGTTGAGTCCATACGAGCCGCCGAAGTCGAGCGACCAGCCGCTCACCTGCGTGCGGATGCCGGCGGTGGCCGAGTAGTCCTTTGAGGTCGGATCGAATTCGGGGAGAAAGCCCTGGGGATAGATTTGGGGCCAGTTCTTTTCACCGTCGAGGTAGCGCCAGAAACCGTTGCCGGTGCCGAAGTGATTGGCGTAGCCTCCGAACGCGTAGACCTCCGTGTTGCCCGAGGCGGTAACCGGCATGCGGAAGTTGGCGAACAACTGCCCATTTCGAGCCTCGCCGTCACCCCAGTGGTAGTTGGGCTGGGTGATCGAGTTGTTCTTGTGGATGATGGTCCCCGTCAGCGTGTCGATGTTGTCCGTGATCCCGTTCGCATCCGCGAGGAACTTGTCCGGCCACGCGCGATTCGTCGGATCGTCGTGCTTGAACTCGCCGAAGAGCGCGAGCGAGCCGCGGCCGAGCTTGAGCCCTATGCCACTATTGATGTCGACGCCCGCGCCATCGTGCGGGTAATTCGCGGTGAAGTATTGCCCTCCCTCGACGTTGAGGAATGGCTGGAACTGCCCCTCCTTCATCTTGATGTTGACGACGCCCGCGATCGCGTCGGAACCGTAATCGGCGGCGTCACCATCGCGAAGCACCTCAATGCGATCGATCGCGCCGGCCGGGATCGCGTTCAGATCGACGCCGCTCGAGCCCGCCGCGCTTCCGTACGGGAAGGTGTTCAGAAGCGCCGACTGATGCTGCCGCCATCCGTTGATCAGTACGAGCGTGTGATCGGGACTCAGCCCGCGCAGCGTGAACGGCTGCACGATGTCGTTCGCGTCCGTTACGCTCTGGTGCGGCATGTTTACGCTCGGCGACAGCGCCGCGAGAATGCGGCCCGTTTCCATTGAGCCCTGCTGCTGTAACTGCTCGGTGGTAAAGACATCGACGGGCACCGCGAGCTCGTCGGCCGCCTGGTGCCGTGCGCGCGAGCCGGCGACGACTTCCACTCGCGCGAGCTCCACGGCGTTGCTTCCGATCGTGAAGTTGGCGGTGACGGTGCCAGTGGCCTCCACGTTCACCGACTGCGTCGCAGGCGTGTGTCCGAGCGCGCGGACGCGCACCGTGTGCGTGCCGACGGAGACGCCGCGGAATTCGTAGGCGCCGCGGGCGTTGGTCTGTGTGAGAAGCGCGGAGGCGTCGACCGTCACCACGGCGCCGACGACCGGCCCGGTGGTGGTATCGGTGACGATGCCCTTGATGGTGCCGGATTGGGCCGCGGCCGCGGATGCGGTCGCAACCAGGACGAGCAGAAGGGAAAAGCGAAGTACAAGAGACGAAGTGCGCATGATCTCCCGGAGTGAACCGTGGTCGGCGTATCGTTGCCCTGCGATAAGCGGGGATTTCCGGCGAGGCAGGCGGGACCGGAAAAGAAACGATCTCATCACAGTACGGAAGCCATGCGGACTCGTCAAGCCGTACGAACGGTCAAGAGTGCGAGCCGCTCGCTTTTCTTTGTGGCGCGCGTTTCGTTCCCCTCAACGGAGATGGCTCACGAAAATTCTCGAGAGAGGGTAAACGGCATGAGGGTTGTGATGTGGATCCGCGCCCTCGCGCCTGTGCTCGTATTCGCAGGCACGGCGACCGCGCAGCTGGAATCGCCGTGCGTGAAGGATTCGCCGGAGCGACACGGCGAGCTCGGATGCAGCATCGTCGAGATCAAGTCATTGCCCTCGGCGCTCGGGCCAGCGCTCGCTTTGCATATCGACCGGTTCGACAACGGCAAGCACGCGCGCGCAGCGGTGACACCGGTGAGTATCGCGCTGGAAGCGCACGGCGCGTGGTGGCTGTTCTCGGTTGAATCGAACACGCGCGATCATCATGGCGGCGAGCATGTAGCGGTGGTGAAGCTGCCCCCGCTACCACCGGCGGAGAAATATTCGATGCTGGTGATTTCCGCGTACGTCGCCTCCGGGCTGACGTCGCGCATCCACACCCACTCGGGAGTCGAGGGATTCTACGTGGTCGACGGCGAGCAGTGTCTCGAGACCGAAGCGCGTGCCGACACCATGCGCAAGGGCGAGGGGCTTGCCGTTCCGGCCGGCGTCACCATGCGGCTCGTCGCAATAGGCCCCACTCCTCGCCGAGCGC
>DATHJR010000554.1:0-2869 GCA_035286525.1 Gemmatimonadaceae bacterium
AGGGCGGGCGCATAGAAGTCGGGTTCCTCGGCGGCGCGCAGGTCGACAAGTACGGAAACATCAACACCACCGTGGTGGGAAGCTACGCGCATCCGAAGGTTCGGCTGCCGGGGAGCGGAGGCGCGGCGGAGATCGCGATACACGCGCAGCGCACGGTGATCATCTCGAGGCTGAGCACGCGCGCGTTTCCCGAAGCGGTGGACTTCATCACGAGTCCGGGCAATCGCTCGAAGGGGAAGTCGCGCAAGGAGTGGGGGATGCCGGGGGCGGGTCCGGTGAAGGTGATCACGGACCGCGGAGTTCTGGTCGCGTCCGAGGAGGACGGTGAGATGGAGCTCGCCGCGCTCTATCCAGGCGTCGCGGCGGAGGACGTGACCTCTCGCGTGGGCTGGGCGCTGCGCGTGCGCGCGCGACTCGAATCGATCGCGCCGCCCACGGCCGAGGAACTGCGTCTGCTGCGTGACGTGTTGGATCCGGACAAGCTGTATCTCAAGGGCGGCTGAATGGCGTCGAGTGCCGTGAAGGCCTATTGGCGCGCGAGCCGGGCGCCCCGCTACAGCTACACCTTCGCGCTGCCGCTGCTCGCGCTCTACGAGTTGCTGGCGGCGATCCTGCCGCTGGGCGAAACGCACGGGGTGCGCAACGGGGCCGACGTCATCCTCAAGTCGGTGTTCTACGCGGCGCTCGGGCGCTGGGGGCCGCTCGCATTCGGCGTGCTGCTCGTTGGGCTCTTCCTGTACGGCGCCTGGCGCGATGCACGCGCGAGCGGAGAGCCGCTGCGCGCCGCGTACTTCCTCTGGATGCTCGGCGAATCGGTGGCACTCGCGCTGGTGTTCGGCGTGGTCGTAGGGCTGATCACCGCACGGCTGCTTGGAACGCTGCACATGCTGTCGCTTGCCCCCATGGAGCAGCTCGACATGCCGACGAAGTTGATGGTGTCGCTCGGGGCAGGGCTGTACGAGGAGCTGCTTTTTCGCGTGATTCTCGTATCCGGGTTGGCGACGTTTGGACGCGTGGTGTGCCGGATGACGCCGCGCGTTGCGGGCGCGTTCGCTGTGGTGCTCGGTGCCGCGATTTTCTCCGCGTTTCACTATGTGGGCGCGTACGGCGATGCGTTCACCGTGCAGTCGTTCACCTTTCGATTGATCGCCGGGCTGTTCTTCAGCGCACTGTACCTGCTTCGCGGCTTCGGCATCGTGGCGTGGACGCACGCGCTGTACGACGTCTTTCTGATTTTCGCGTGATGGCACTCAAGGAGCATCTCGTGCGTCGCACACTGCTCGTTCTCATCACTCTCGGCTCCGCGGCGTCGCTCTCAGCGCAGCGGGAGGCGGTGCTGAAGCAGATCGACGTGCCGCATCCGTACTACTTCCGCGAGATGTACCTGCCGCAGTTGACGACGGGACCAAGCGGTGTGACTTGGTGGTCGAACGGAACCACGCTGATTTTCTCCATGCGTGGTTCCCTTTGGGCGCAGGACCTCAGCGCGGACTGGGCAGAGCAGCTCACGGCCGGCCCGGACTACGACTACCAACCCGATGTATCGCCGGACGGAAAGTGGTTGGTATTTGCCCGATACGATGGCAAGTCCATCGAGCTCGAGCTGATGGACGTTGTCGGGGGAAAAGTCACGCCGCTCACGAGCAATGGCGCCGTGAACGTCGAGCCGCGCTGGTCGCCGGATGGCCAACGGATCGCCTACGTGAGCACGGCGTTCAACGGCCGGTGGCATGTGTTCACGATGGAGGTGCGCGACGGGCACGGACACACGCCGCAGCGCATCACGGTCGACCGCGACAGCCACCTGCCTCGCTACTACTACAGTGCATACGATCACTATCTCTCGCCCACATGGTCCCCTGACGGGAAGGAGCTGATCGTCATCTCCAACCGCGATCAGATCTGGGGTACCGGAGGCTTCTGGCGCATGGGTGCCGAGCCGGAAGACTCGATGCACCTGATCCACTTTGAGGAGACGACCTGGAAGGCGCGCCCCGACTGGTCACCGGATGGCAAACGTGTCGTGTACAGCTCGTATCTCGGCACGCAGTTCAACCAGCTCTGGCTCATGACGAGCGACGGTGGCGTTCCCATCGAGCTCACCTACGGCACATTCGACGCGACCGGTCCGCGGTGGTCGCATGACGGCAAGCACATCGCGTACATCTCGAACGAGGGTGGCAACACATCACTCTGGGTGCTCGACATGCCCGGCGGAGCAAAGCATCGCGTCGAGCCAAAGCACTTTCATTACATGGAGAGCGTAGGTCTACTCGACATTTCGGTCGTCGATGAAGCGGGCCATCCGCTCGATGCGCGTGTCTCCGTCACGAGCGCGGATGGTCGTAGCTGGGCACCCGACTCGGCGCTGATGCACGCCGACGATTCGTTCGATCGCAGCGAGCGGCGCTTCGAGGTCGAATACTTTCATGCGAGTGGAAAATCCCGGCTCACGGTGCCGACGGGCAAGACGACGATCGAAGTCACGCGAGGGCTCGAAGACGCCGTTGCGACGCGGACGGTGGAAGTGGCAATGCAGGTATGGGAACAGGGGCTGTCGGCGAACGGGCAGTGGGTGCCGCGCAAGCCGAAGACCGGGACGCAGGTCCGCGTCACCATGCATCGCCTCGTGAATCTGCCCGCCGCCGGCTGGTACAGCGGCGATCTGCACGTGCACATGAACTACGGTGGCACCTATCGCACGGCGCCGAAGCAGCTGGCGTTCATGGCGCGCGCCGAGGATCTGCACGTGATCGAAGAGCTGATCGTGAACAAGGAGCAGCGCGTTCCCGACATCTCGTACTTCGGCAACGGTCGCCCCGACCCCGTGTCGACTCCCTCGATGCTCATCGTGCACGGACAGGAGTTC
>DATHJR010000555.1:0-6612 GCA_035286525.1 Gemmatimonadaceae bacterium
CACGCTGCGGAGGGCCGCGACGCCTGCCGCTTTCTGCTCGACGCGCTCGAGAAATTCGCGCGTCAGCGCAAAATTGACGTCAGCCTCGAGAAGGACGCGGCGAACCTCGCGCATCCCTTCCTTGATGTCGGCTTCGGTCAGCACACCGCGCCCGCGAAGGCGCGCAAATACGGCGTCGAGCTTTTCGCTCAGTTCATCGAACATAGCCTTTAAACATATGCGTGATTAGTATTTAGGGCAAACCGACCACCCCTGGCTTTGCCCCGAGCCCCCCACCAGGCATCCATGGCCCGAGCCCAGCGCAAAGAAGACATTCTCAAGTCCGAGCTGCCGCCAACGTTGCCCCTCATGGCGCTGCGCTCGACGATCGTCTACCCGCTCGGCACCATCGCGGTCCAGATGGGCGCTCCCGAGAATCTCTCGATCATACGGTCGCACGACGAAGCAGGTCTCATCGTCGGACTCGTCGTCGCCAGCGGCGATCACGATGAGGCCATCGACCCGAGCGCATTCCTCGGCAGAGTGGGCGTCGCCGCTCGGGTGCACGAGCGGATCAATCTTCCCGGCGACACGGTGCAGATCACGCTGCAGGGGCTGCGGCGCATCATCATCGAAGGGGTGGAGCAGCGAGAGCCGTATCCGATCGCGCGCATCCGGCCGGCCCCGGAGACGCCGCTCGATCCGGAGCACGGCGACGAGCTGATGGCGCGGTTGGTGAGCGCTGCCGAGACGCTGGCGGAGCTCGTCGAGCGCATTCCGGACGAGGTGCCGGCGATCCTGAAGATGAACATGTCGGACCCGGGACGCTTCGCAGACCTCGCGGCCACCAACATGAACTTCCGCATCGCCGACAAGGACGAGGTCATCCAGCGCCTCGACATCGGCGAGCGGATCCGCTTCGTGCTCACGCGTCTCGAGCGCGAGGTGCAGCGTGCGCGCGTGATGGAGGACATCAAGCGCCAGACCGAGGTGAAGATCGAGCAGCACCAGCGCGAGTTCTACCTGCGCCAGCAGAAGCGCGCGATCGAGGCGGAGCTCGGCGAGACCGATCCGGGAGACAGGGAGGCCACCGATCTGATCAAACGGATCGAGGAGGCGAGACTTCCCGAGAAGGCGGATCAGGAGGCGCGTCGCGAAACGGAGCGAATGCGCACGATGTCACAGCAGTCGAGCGAGTATCAGGTGATCAGAACGTACCTCGACTGGATTCTGGCGCTGCCGTGGAACATCAGCACGGGCAAGGAATTGATCGACCTGAAAAAGGTGAAGGAGGCGCTCGACGTTCGTCACTACGGACTCGGCGAAGCCAAGGAGCGAATCCTCGAGTATCTCGCCGTGCGCAAGTTGCGCGGCGGCGGGACGCACGGTCCGATCCTCTGCTTCGTTGGCCCGCCCGGAACCGGAAAGACATCGCTTGGCGAGGCGATCGCCATTTCCATCGGGCGCGAATTTCATCGCATCTCGGTGGGCGGCGTGCGCGACGAGGCGGAGATTCGCGGGCACCGGCGTACGTACGTGGGCTCGATGCCGGGACGGGTCATCCAGGCGCTCAAGCGCGTCGGCGTGAGGGACGCGGTGCTGATGATCGACGAGATCGACAAGATGACGCACGGCGGCATGAGCGGCGATCCCACCGCGGCGATGCTCGAAGTGCTCGACCCATCGCAGAATCACACCTTCGTCGACCATTACCTGAACATTCCGTTTGATCTCTCGTCCGCGCTGTTCATCTGCACGGCGAACAATCTGTTCGACATTCCGGCTCCCCTGCGCGATCGAATGGAGATCATTCGAATCGCTGGATACACGATCGAGGAGAAGGTCGAGATCGCGTGGCGCTATCTGCTTCCGAAGCTGTTCGAGGAAACGGGAATCACGGACGTCGACCTGCAGTTCACCGACGAGATGCTGAGTCTCATCTCCAGCGGCTACTCGCGCGAGGCAGGATTGCGCGGCTTCTCCCGCAACGTCGAATCGATCATGCGCAGACGCGCGCTGCGGAAGGCCGAGGGAGAGGAGGGAGCGTGGATCGTCGATCAGAAGATGGTGGAGGACATTCTCGGCGTCGCGCATTATTCGCGCGATGAGGCGGAGAAGGAGCCGGAGATCGGCGCGCCAACGGGGCTCGCGTGGACGTCCACCGGCGGCGAGCTGATGACGATCGAGGCGCTCAAGATGACGGGCACCGGGCGACTGATCGTCACGGGGCAGCTTGGCGATGTGATGCGCGAGTCCGTGGACGCCGCCTACTCGTACGTGCGCTCGCGCGCGCAGGGAATCGGCATCGACGACCGGATGTTCCGGGACTACGATCTGCACATCCACCTGCCCGCGGGCGCGATTCCGAAGGATGGACCGAGCGCGGGAATCACCGTGACGCTCGCGATTGCGAGCGCGCTGAGCGAGCGCCCAGTGCGGCGCGACGTGGCGATGACGGGTGAGGTCACGCTGATGGGGAAGGTGCTGGAGATCGGCGGCGTGAAGGAGAAGGTGCTCGCGGCGTATCGGGCCGGGCTGCGCGAAGTGATCATGCCGAAGCACAACGAGAAGGATCTGCGCGAGATTCCGCCGGAGGTGCGCAAGAACATGGTGTTCACGTTCGTGCGGACGATGGACGAGGTGCTTCGACTGGCCATGCTTCCGGCGGTGGTGCCGACGCCGGCCGACCGGCCACCGGTGAAGGCGCCGGACTCCGACCAGGAGCGCCGCGGCATGGATGCGGAGCGCTCGGTGCCGATCGAGACTGGTGACTGATCTGGCGGTACGGCCTCCCCTCGTCGTGAGCGCGCCGCTGCCGCCGCCGGACGAGGAGACGAAACGAAGAAATCTCGCGCGGATGAAGCGACGCGCGAGCGGGCTGCTGCTTCTCGCGACCGCGGTCTGGATCGTGACGTCGATCTTCGTGGCGCGCTACCCGTGGCTCGCCTACGTGCGCGCGACGGCCGAGGCGTCGATGATCGGCGGGCTCGCAGACTGGTTCGCGGTGACCGCGCTCTTCCGCCATCCGCTCGGAATTCCGATCCCGCACACCGCGATCGTCGCCGCGCGAAAGGACCAGATCGGACGTAGCCTGGGCAACTTCGTGTCCCGGCATTTTCTGAGTCGCGATGTGATGGCGGCGAGGCTCGCCTCGCTGCGCGTGTCTGAGCATCTCGCGAAATGGCTCGCGGTGCCCGAGAACAGCCGTACGCTCGCGCATCACGCGGCGACGGCGCTCGCGAGTGGCGCGCGGATGCTCGCCGACGATGATGTGCAGACTCTCATCGATCGCGTGCTGGTGGAGCGCATCCGGAGTACCGAGGTGGCGCCGATACTCGGACAGATGCTGTCGCTGCTCACGGCGGGCGACCGGCATCAGGAGCTGCTCGATGAGGCGATCGTTCTGCTGGCGCGTACCGTGGATCAGAACCAGGAGCTCATTCGCGACCGAATCGAGGCGGAGAGTCCGTGGTGGGTGCCGGGCGTGGTGGACGACCAGATCCATCGCAAGATCGTGACGGGGCTCGACAACACCCTGGCCGATGTGCGCGATGATCCGAATCATCCACTGCGGCGACGCTTCGACGAGGCGCTCGCGAATTTCGTGCGGAAGCTGAACGAGAGCCCCGAAGTGCGGGCGCGCGCGGAGCGGATCAAGCTCGAGATTCTCGACGCGGCAGCGGTGCGGCGGTTCTCGTCATCGATCTGGGAAGATGCGAAGGCGGCGCTGTTCCGGTATGCGGACGCGCCGAACGCGTTCGCGCCGTCGGCGATCGAGCGTGGGCTCGTGTCGCTGGGGGAGGCGGTGTCGCGCGATGAGGCATTGCTCGCGCGCATCGACGCGCTGATCGCGGAGGTGGCGGGGCATCTCGTGGATCGATATCAGGGCGAGGTCGCGGAGCTCATCGCGCAGACGGTGACGTCGTGGGACCCGGAGGTCACCTCGGACCGCGTGGAGCTTGCGATCGGGAAGGATCTGCAGTTCATTCGGATAAACGGCACGATCGTCGGCGGACTCGCTGGGCTGGCGATCTACGTGTTCTCGAGGTTCATCGGGCAGTAGGAGACTCCCATGATCGCCTCGCTCGACAAGAATCCTGTTTCGGGAGAGCCGCCGAGTCTCTTCGCGATACTGGCAGCGCGCGCGCGCGTGGCATCGGACGCGACGCTCGCGGCGTTCACGGCGATTGGCGGCGTCGCTGCCGTGGCGCTGATCGCAGTGCGGCCGCGGTGGTGGATGTACGCGCTGCTTCCCGTCGTGGCGGGCGCATTTGGCTTGTGGGGGATTCTGGAGCGAGGAATCTCGGAGCGCGGTGCCAACCGCAGCGCGCGCTACGATCGAGTCATCGCGGCGATGCAGTGGCTCGCGGTTGCGATCGGGACGGTGGCCGCCATCGTGACGGCGTTCGCGGTGCTGGGGATCTTGCTCGGACCGTTCATCAGCTGACGACGTCGCGCTACTGAATTCCGATCTTCGAGAGATCCAGCACGTCCGTCTTGTCGCCCTGTGGAACATCGACGTACAGGATCACGGCGTGGCCGTCCACGTCGCCTCCCGTGAGCAGCATCGAGCGCCCGGAAGCGATGAGGTGCGTACCCTGCGGGCCTTCCGTCGCCTGCACGTTGGGATAGCGCGCGGTGAAGACCTTCTGCATCGCCGTCCGGAATTCGCCGGCGTCGACCGCCGAGCGCCACACGGTTATCCAGGCAAGCCCCTCGCCGTGGGGAGTTTTCAGAATCAGGTAGCGATCGCCTGCCCATCCCTGTGCGGCCTGAATCGACCCGTTTTGATCCTTGAGATGCTGGAAGAGAAAGAGCCTGGTTTCGAACTCACCCATGTCGTTCTGATAGGTGCTCGAGGCGCCTCGTAGCTCGGGGACCGCGATCGAGACTGGGAGCTCCGGATGCGATCCAAAATACGCGGACTCGTGCAGGATCTGCGTCGATGACAGCGGCATCGCAGCGCCGAACGGCGTCTTCCCGGGCCTCTGATCCTGGAACCGGCGCATGAATTCCGCGCCGCTCAGATACGGGAAGAGCATCGTCTCCTGAAGCACTGGAGGCGCCGCGGCGAACTTGGGCATCGATCCCTGATTCTCGCGAATGAGCTCGCGCACCTTCTCCCATCCGCCCGGAAGTCCGGCGGCCGGGCCGAGCATCGACTGGAGCGGGACGAGCGTCGCCTGCCCTTCCATCACGGATTGCGAGGCGAGCACGCGGTCGTCGTCACCCTTCAGGTGCAGCAGCGAATCGAGATTCGTGTACTGATCCTGCAGCGCGTGCACGAGCTCGTGCTCCACGAGGAATCCGACCTCCTCGGGCTTCGCGCCATCCACCACATAGAGCACCTTGGTCGCGGGATCGTAGAAGCCCGCTATCTGCTCCGTGTACAGATCGAGCATGAGCGCGCGCAGATCGAAATCCTCGGGGACGAGGCCAAGCCGGCGGAGGAGCGTCTGCTGCGCGCTGAGATCGGACTGCGAGCGTTCATCCTCGAACTGCTTCACCAGAAACGCCTTCACCTGCTCCTTGGTGCGGCGCTCGATTACGGGCTGCTTCTTGAATCTGAGCCCGGTCACTTTTTCGATCTTGGGGATCGCCTCGGAGACCTCTCTCGCGTACGGACCCTGCGCCGTGACTTTCTCGCGGCTGGGGCAGGCGGACGTCAGTATCGCGATCGAAGCCAGGAGCGCGGCGGAGCAGCCGCGCGAAACCATGCGCATCACGGCCACTCCACTGCATGTCCGGTGGCAACCGCGACGACGCGCGCGATGTCGAATGCACGCACCACCAGCCCCTCCTCCACGAGACGCTTTTGCAGCTCGCTCTCGAGGGTGGCGAGCCGCGCGCTTCGCGGAACGCCGTTCGGGGGCGACGCGGGCGCGCGCGGCGGGGTTGCGGGTGGCGCCGCGCCCGCGGGAGGCGCGGCGGCGGGAGCGCGCGCGGGCGCGCCACTGAACGCCGCCTCGAGCTCGAGCCCGAAGCGCTCCAGCGCCGCGAGCCCCGTGCGCGCCATCCGCTCCAGCGATTCATCCGGCGTGAGCTCTTCGCTCGCGACGCGTTCTCGATCCGGAGCGGCGACGCGCTCGACGTCGCGCAGCAGCGCGAGACGCTCCCGTATGAGCGACTCGGTGAGCTTCGAATACGAGGCGGTTGCCTGGGCGTGCGCGCACGCCTCGTCGAGCGCATCGATCGCGCGGTCCGGACGCACGCGGTCCTTCACGTATCGATCGGTGAGCGTCACCGACGCGGTGATCGCCTCGTCGGCGATCGCGACGTTGTGGTGACGCTCGAGGCGCTCGCGTCGCGCCTCGAGCACCGCGAGCGTATCCGCGGCCGAGAGCTCGGCCACCGTGATCTTCTGAAAGCGGCGCTCGAGAGCGGGGTCGCCGAGCACCCAGCGCTCGTACTCATCACCGGTCGTTGCGCCGATCACGCGAAACTCGCCACGCACGAGCGCGGGCTTGAGCATGTTCGCCGCGTCCATTGCGACGCCCATGGCGGCTCCCTGCCCGATCAGGTTGTGGAGCTCATCGATGAACAGGATGATCCGCGGGTCCTCCGAGCACGCGTTGACGATCGCCGTGAGGCGCTCCTCGTACTGCCCGCGGTACATGGTTCCCGCGAGCAGCC